>JBOHBE010000382.1:0-3499 GCA_050698235.1 Gaiellales bacterium | reverse complement strand
GCACTAGACCGAGCGCGACGCGCGCCGGCTGCGCGGCCGGGCCCGGAGCCGAGCGCGCCGCATGAGGACCGCGTGGCTCCCGCGCTTGGTCCCCCGGCGCTCGGGGCGAAGCCGCGTCCACGACCCGTCCGCCTCGAGCACCCAGGCCTGCGTGCGGTCGCCGAGCAGCGTCTCGAAGATCGTCGAGATCTCGTGCCGGAGGCGGGCGTCCTCGACCGGGGTGAGCACCTCGATGCGGTGGTCGAGGTTGCGCGGCATGATGTCGGCGCTCCCGAGCAGGTAGGTCTCGTCTTCGCCGGCCTGGAACGCGAACAGGCGGCTGTGCTCGAGGAACCGGCCGGCGATCGAGCGCACGTGGATCCGATCCGAGAGGCCGGGGACGCCGGGCCGAAGCGAGCAGATCGAGCGGGCGATGATGTCGACGCGCGCGCCGGCCTGCGATGCGCGGTAGAGCTCCTCGATGATGGCGGGGTCGGTCAGCGAGTTGACCTTCATCCGAACCGTCGCGGGCTTGCCGGAGGCCGCGGCGTCGGCGACCGCGCGGATGTGGTCGATCAGCCGCGTGCGCAGGTTGAACGGCGCCACGAGCAGCTTGCGGAACTTCTGGGGCCGGCCGAACCCGGTCATGTGGTTGAAGAGGTCGGCGACATCCGAGGTGATCGCCTCGTCGTCCGTGAAGAGGCCCAGGTCCTCGTAGAGCCGCGCGGTGACGCCGTTGTAGTTGCCCGTCCCGATGTGCGCGTAGCGGCGCAGCACGCCGCCCTCGCGCCTGATGACGAGCGTCGTCTTGGCGTGGATCTTGAGGTCGCGGAACCCGTGCACCACGTGGACGCCGGCCTGTTCCATCGCCCTCGACCACTCGATGTTCCGCCGCTCGTCGAACCGGGCCTTGAGCTCGACCAGGCACACCGCCTGCTTCGACCGCTCGGCCGCCTCGATCAGCGCCGGGAGGAGCGCGGTGTCGTCGGACGTGCGGTAGACGGTCGTCTTGACGCCGACGACGCCCGCATCCTTGGCGGCGGCCCGGACGAAGGCCTCGACCGACGTCACGAACGACTCGTACGGCAGGTGCACGAGCAGGTCGTCTGACCGGATCCGGGCGAACAGGTCTCCCGACGCCTCGGGATCGGCCAGCCGCGCGCGCGTGACCGGGATCCACGGCTCATGCTTCAGCTCCGGCCGGTCGAGATCCGCGATCTCGCTGAGGTCGGCGAGATCCATCAGGCCCGGCGTCTCATAGACCTGAGCGTCGGTCACGCCCAGTCCGCTGCAGAGGCGCTCGCGCATGCCGGACGACATGTCGTCCGACACCTCGAGCCGCACCGCATCGCCGAATCGCCGCCGGCGCAACTCCGATTCGACAGCCTCGAGCAGGTCGTCGGCCTCGTCCGAGAGCTCGAAGTCGGCGTCGCGGGTGACCCGGAACAGGCTCTGCTCGACGATGTCGATCCCCGGGAAGAGGCGCGCCGCGAAGTGCGCGATCACCTCCTCGAGCGGGACGAGGCGCGTGTCGCCGTTCTCGCCGACCGGCACGAACCGATCCAGACCCTCGGGCACCTTCACCCGAGCGAACCGCTCCTCGCGGGTCACCGGGTCGCGGGCCAGGAAGCCGAGGCTCAGCGACAGGCCCGAGATGTACGGGAACGGCTGGCCCGGGCCGACTGCGAGTGGCGTCAGCACCGGGTACACGTTGCGGTCGAACCACTCCCCGACCGCGGCGCGCTCTGTCGCCGTGCAGTCTTCGAACGTGCAGATCTCGATGCCCTCGGCGCGTAGTGCGGGCATAAGGACGTCGCGCCACAGCGCGACCTGGCGCTCTCGGAGTGCGATGACGCGCTTTCTGATCTCGGCCAGCACGACGGCCGGGGTGCGCCCGTCGGCCGAGCGAACGGCCAGGCCCGCCGCGATCTGGCCCTCGAGGCCGGCGACCCGGATCATGAAGAACTCGTCGAGCGTGGCCGCGACGATGGAGCACATGCGCACGCGCTCGAGGAGCGGCCACGACTCGTCCTCGGCCAGCTCCAGGCACCGCCCGTCCCAGTCGAGCCACGAGAGCTCTCGGTTCAGGTAGCGATCGCCGGGCGCCTCCGGCGGCCGGATGACTGCGGCCAGCTCATCCATGAATCTGCGTGTCCCTCGTGCCCCGGGGTCGGCGACAGGTGGGACCTAGTCCCAGGAGAACTCGGTGGCCTGGGTGGTCTCCATCCACCCTCGCGGCTGGGTGTCGGCGGGGCTCACGGCCGGCATCGACTCGGTGTCCTCGCTCATCTCGGGGACCGCGGGATGCTCGCCGGTCTCCTCCTCCTCGCGTCGCGCATCCGCTTCGGTCTTGAACAGCGGATGGTTGTCGAACGGGTCGTCCTCCCGGAACTCCTCCAGCGGACGATCGTCGTCAAGATGCTGATTTCGGCGCTTCAGCTCGAGGTGATGCTCGATCGCGGAAGCAAACAGAGAGCCGCTCGTAGTCATCCACCGTCCTCCCGATCAGTGGTCACTGGCACGAAAACGCGGCGCCAAGTGTACCAAGTGAGCGCGCTATCCGTCCGGTTCGGGACGTCCATGGCGATCATTCTCCATTCCTTCACCACGCCTCGGCGACGGTGACGTGATTCTTGCCGTCACGCTTGGCCTGGTAGAGCGCCGCGTCGGCCGAGGCGATCAGGTCGATCTGGGTCATAGAGTCCTCCGGGCCCGCGGCCACACCAAAGCTGGCCGTGATGCCCTCGATCTCGTCAGGCCCGAACCGTATCGGGCGCGAGGCAATCTCGCGCCGGAGCCGCTCCGCCAAGAGGGCCGCGCCCTCCTGAGCGGTCTGCGGCAGGAGGATCGCGAACTCCTCGCCGCCGTACCGCGCCGCCATGTCGATCTCGCGGATCAGCTCGGCCAGCGTCGCGGCGACCCCGTGCAACACGGCGTCGCCGGCGAGGTGGCCGCGCGAGTCGTTGATCTGCTTGAAGTCGTCGATGTCGAGCAGGATCAGCGAGAGCGGCGTCCCGAACCGCTGCGAGCGCTCGTACTCCCGCCCGAGGACCTCGTAGAACTGGCGCCGGTTGGCGAGCCCGGTGAGCGCGTCGGTGACGGCCTGGCGCTCGACGACACGATGCAGCCGTGCGTTCTCGATCGCGACCCCGGCCTGGACGGCGAGCGCCGACAGCGACTCGATGTCGTCGTCGCTGAAGCCGCCGTCCTCCGGGTCGACCGTCGTGACGAGGCCGAGCAGCTGGTGCTCGCGCAGGATCGGCACGGCCAGCATCGCGCGCGGCGCCTGGATGACACGCGGCTCGTGCGCCGAGAGCGCCTCTCCCTCGAGGCCGATCCCCGCCGCGACGACCATCGGCAGGTCGGTGCGCGAACCGCGCGCGGTGCCGATCCGGGCCTGCTCGATCGCCTCTCCCCGTTCGGGGTCATAGAGCAGCAGGCGGCCGCCCCGGGCCCGCGTGGCCTGGACGGCCGTGTCGAGGACGGCGCCGACGAGCGCGTTCAGGTCGTGCGTCGCCGC
>JBOHBE010000381.1:0-2762 GCA_050698235.1 Gaiellales bacterium | reverse complement strand
CATGGTTCCCCCACGAGCCCCCTCCTTCGGGGGTGGCCGCGCCTGGCGGCGCGTCTGCGAGAGCGCGGTCTCGCAGACGCCACGAACGTCCGCGCAATTCACGAAGGGACCGGTGCCGCTGCGTGGCTGAAGCTGCGGCAGGCGATACGCGGGCACGGGCCCGGCGGGTGCGAGTTCCCGCCGGGCCTTACCTGCTCCTGCTCCCGGCAGCGGTCGCGCTGGCCGGCGTCTCGCTCTACCCGCTCTTCTACGGCGTCCGCGCCAGCCTGACCCGGTACCTGTACGGGCGCGACTACGGGTACACGGGCCTCACCAACTACAAGAACGCGATCCACGACACGTTCTTCCAGGACGCGATGGTGACGACGGCGAAGTTCGTGATCTGCACCGTCACCATCGAGACGCTGCTCGGACTGGGGTTGGCCCTGCTCGTCTCGCGCGAGCTCCGCGGCAGCGGGCTCATCCGCGTCGGCCTCATCCTCCCGATGACCATCGCGCCGGTCGTCGTCGGCGTCATGTGGCGCCTGATCCTCGACTCCGGCGTCGGCGTCACCGACCCGCTCTTCCAGTTCCTCGGCCTGTCGGCGCCCGAGATGCTCGCCCACAACGGCACCGCCTTCATCGCCGTGGTCATGGTCGACGTCTGGGAGTGGACGCCGCTCATCTTCCTCATCCTCCTGGCGGGGCTTCAGTCGCTCCCGCAGGAGCCGCTCGAGGCGGCGCTGGTCGACGGCGCCGGGCGAGTGCGGCTCTTCTTCGACCACACCCTGCCGCTACTCGTGCCCGTGCTGCTCGTGGCGGTCGTCCTTCGCACCATCGACGCGATCGGGACGTTCGACCAGATCTACGTCCTGACCAAGGGCGGGCCGGGGACGGCCACGCGGCTGATCTCGCTGCACGCCTACAACACGGCGTTCCTCTTCACCCAGTACGGCCAGGCGGCGGCCATGCTGATCATGCTCCTCGCCGCCGTGATGATCCTCATGGTCGTGGCGGTGCGGATGATGCGGAGGGTGGCGCGGTGAGGGCCCGGCTGCCGCGCATCGGCCTCTACGCGAGCCTGGCAATCATCCTGCTGATCGTCATCTTCCCGTTCTGGTGGATGGTCGACACGTCGTTCAAGCACCCGGTCGACATCTTCGGCGACATCACGCTCTACCCGCACCACCCGACGGGCGACAACTACGCCCGCCTCTTCGACACGTATCACTTCGGGTCGTACCTCATGAACAGCGTGCTCGTCGTGACGGTGTCGGTCGCCGTCAGCCTCACGCTTGGGACGCTCGCGGCGTACTCCCTGGCTCGCTCCGAGCTGGCATGGGGGCTCAACCAGTCCGCGCTCGTGGTGGCGCTCCTCGTTCGGATGATCCCGGGCATCCTGCTCGTGATCCCGCTCTACATCACGCTCGCGCGCTGGGGTCTTCTGGACACGCGGCTCGGCCTGATTCTCATCTACACGGGCCTCAACACGAGCTTCGTGATCTGGATGATGCAGAGCTTCATCGCCGAGATCCCCCGCGACATCGAGGAGGCCGCGATGGTCGACGGCGATTCGCGGCTCACCGCGCTGTGGCGGGTGGTCGTCCCGCTCGCCGCGCCGGGCCTCGCCGCGACCGCGATCTTCAGCGTGATCGTGACCTACAACGACTTCTTGATCGCGCTCTCGCTCACGTCGACGCCCAAGGCCCAGACCGTCCCGGTCGGCGTCTCGACGCTGATCGGCAAGATCCAGATCGAGTTCGGGCCGATGGCGGCCGCGGGCGTGATCGGGGCCCTCCCGATCATCATCTTCGCCCTCATCGTCCAGCGCCACTTCGTCCGCGGCCTCACGCTGGGCGCGGTCAAGTGACGCGGCTTCGGGTGGGCGTCGTCGGGGCGGGGATGATCGCCCAGGTCGAGCACATCCCCAACCTGCTCGCGCTGCGTGAGACGTACGAGCTCGTGGGGGTTGCCGACCCGTCAGCGACGGTGCGGTCGGCGCTCGCGGAGCGGCACGGCATCGGCGCGTATCCGACGCTCGACGCGCTGCTCGCGGAGCGGCTGGACGCGCTGGTCGTGGCCGTCCCGGACGCGCTCCACGCCGACACGGTGCTCGCCGGACTCGACGCCGGCCTGCACGTCTTCTGCGAGAAGCCGCTCTGCTTCACCGAGCGAGAGGCGGCCGAGATCGCCCGCCGCCGTGACGCCGCCGGCCGGATCGTCCAGGTGGGCTACATGAAGCGCTTCGACCCCAACTACCAGGCGGCGCTCGATCTTCTGCCGGCGGACGGCCGCAGCCTGCGCTACGTCTCGGTCGAGGTCAGCGACCCGGATTCCTGGCCGTTCGTCGCGCACCGGCCGCTCACCCGCGGCGACGATCTGCCCGCCGGGCTCGGCGACGACCTGCGTGCGCGGCAACGCGCGCAGGCAGCCGAGGCGCTCGGCGCGGCGGTCGACGGCGACGACCTGCGCGGCTACGCCGACCCGCTGATGTCAGGCGTCGTCCACGCCGTGAACGCCGTCCACGGGATCCTCGACCGGCTGGGCGTCCCCGACGGCGAGGTGGTGTCGGGGCACATCTGGGCGCACGGTGAGGGCGGTGCCGGCACGGTCTCGCTGCTCGACGGCCAGGCGCTGTGGCACCTCGCCCAGGTGCTCGTCCCCGGGGTCGCCTGGTACCGCGAGCGCTACACGCTGCACTTCGACGAGGTCGTGGTCGAGCTCGAGTTCCCGGCGCCATACCTGAACCACCAGCAGACGCGGCTCATCGTGCGCCGCTCGGA
>JBOHBE010000380.1:0-9376 GCA_050698235.1 Gaiellales bacterium | reverse complement strand
AGGTGGAGCTGACGCCGTCGAACTGCGTCCAGTGCGGGGCGATCACGGCGAAGGGCGGCCGCCTCACCCCGCCCGAGGGCGGCAGCGGCCCCGAGTACTCGATCGTCTAGGTGACGAGGCTCGGCGTGAGCCGGTTGACCTCGACGATCGCGTCGGCCGGGATGTTGTTGCGCTTGGCCGCTGCGAGGATCTCGTCGGGGGACGGCGCCTCGTAGAGGCAGTACGACCGCTTGCGATCCGCGCTCAGGAACGAGAAGAGCCAGGTCGTGCCCTCGTCGGAGTTGACCTCCTCGATGAGGCGGACGTCGGCGCCCGTCAGATCGAGTTGATCGGCGAAGGCGCGTTCGACGATGTAGAGCGGCATACCGAGATGTTAGCCCGCGATCAAGCCGTTGGCGTGTGCGTAGGCCGCGGCCTCTGTGCGATTCGCAGCCCCGGTCTTTCGCAGGATGCTGCGGATGTGATTCGCCGCGGTGTGCTCGCTGATCGAGAGCGTCCGGCCGACGTCGCGGTTCGAGAGCCCGCGGGCGACGAGACGGAGGATCTCGACCTCCCGGGGAGAGAGCCCCGAGGGCGCCGCGACCGGGCCGCCGCCGGGCGGGGTCATCCGCTCGAGGAGCGCTCCCATGCCGATCCGCTTGGCCAGCTCGCTCGCCTCGGCGTGGAGCTCCTGCGCCCGACGCGCGTCGTCCGCGTCGCCGCCGTCGCGAAGGAGCAGCGCGTACTGGTGCGCGGTGTGCGCCACCCACGTCACCGCGCCCGCCTCCCGGTCGCGCTCGAGCGCCGCCTCGAAGTGCCTCGCGGCCCGGTCGCGGTCGCCGAACGTGGCGGCCAGCATCCCGAGGTAGCGGTCGGCGGCGCCGTAGCACGCGACCGCGTGGCCGATCATCACGCTGCTTCCCGAGTGCGGCAGGAGCTCGGCGTAGACCAGCTCGGCCATCTCGGCATCGCCGACGATCGCGCAGACATCGGCCAGATAGGTCAGCGACGCCAGCCAGAGCGCGGGCCGCAGCGTGTCGAGGCCCTCCGCCCGGATCCGGTCGAGCTCGGCGCGGGCCTCCGCGACCATCCCGAGCTCAGCCATGAGGGCGGCCAGCCCGGGCCGCCACGCGTCGGAGCTGTCAGACGTCGCGAGCGCCCGCACCGCCGGCGCCAGCTCGGCAAGCCGGCCCTGCTCGCGGCGGATCCCGAACATCTGGATGCCGTACACGCTCGACGGGTCGCGCCCGGCCAGGAGGCGGCTCCACTCCCTGGAGCGCTCCGCCGCGGCCTCCGCCTCGCGCAGGCGCCCGTCGCACAGCGCGATCGCGGCCGCGTACTGCTCGGCGACGTGGAGCGCGAACGGCTGGCGCATGCGCCCGGCGGTCTCCAGAAGGGCTGCGAGCTCGACGCGGGCCGCGGCGAGATCCCCGATGGCGATGAGCGCCGCGATCCGCCACTGGAAGGCCTCGGCCACGATCTCGATGTCACCCATCTTGCGGGCCAGGTCGCGCCCCTCGGCCAGCATGTCGAGGATCTCGGACAGCGGCGTGGGGCCGCGCAGCCAGTATGAGCGGCTGAGCACGAGCGCCAGCCCCTGCCGGTCGCCGATGCGAGCCGCCATCGTGATGGCCTCGTCGCGGACCATCGCGCTCTCCTCGGGGCGGCCGACGAAGGCCAGCGCCCGCCCGAGCGCGTTCAGCACGCGCACCCGGAGCTGGGAGTCGCCGGGGTCGAGCGCCGTCCCCGCCTCCTCGAGCAGCTGGAGGGCGCCCTGGTCGGCGAGCCCCATCCGCCAGCAGGCGTCCTCGTAGCCGACCGCTGCGCGGGAGAGGCGCTTGCCGTCGCCGAGGCTCCGGGCGATGTCCGCCGCGGCGAGGTAGGCCTCCTGCGACTCGCCCGACCGACCGGCCCGGTAGGTGACCGCGCCGAGGTCGAGCAGGGCGTCCGCGCGATCGGTCCCGCCAGGGATGCCGAGCTCGAGCGCGGTGCGAAGCGCCACGGCCGCCTCGTCGAAGGCGAGCGCCACCGTGGCGGCGGCGGCCGCGAGCAGGCTGTACTCGACCGCCCGATCGGCGCCGCCGATTGGCGCGGCGGCCGCGAAGTGGTGGGCGATGTCGCCGAGCGCGCGGGCCGAGCCGTCGGAGGCGCGCTCGTCGAGCGCCTCGGCGATGCGAAGATGGAGCTCGGCGCGGCGTCCCGCGGCCAGCCGGTCGTAGAGCGCGCGGCGCACCAGCTCGTGCGTGAACCGGTGCGCAAGCGTGTGGCCCGGCACCTCCTCGATCATGCCGCTGGCGACGCCGTCGTCGAGCGCGGCCGCCAGTACCGTCGCGTCGAGCCGGCCGGCCTGGCGGATCACGTCGGTCTCGAACTCCGGGCCCGCGACCGAGGCCAGCTCCAGCACAGCCTGCGTCGCGGCCTCGAGCCTCGCGAGCCGCTGGCTGACGACGTCGCGAACGCCGTCGGGCGTGTCGAGCGCCGCCAGCGACCCGGCCAGGTCGGCGCCGGGCGCCGCGGCACCGGTCTCGACCAGCGCCCGCCATACCTCGGTGAGCAGGAACGCGTTCCCGCCGGTGAGCACGAACATCGACTCGGCCAACGCGGGCAGGCCCTCGAGGGCTCCCCCGCCCGCCTGGCGCACGAACTCCTCGACGTCCCCGATCGAGAGGCCGGCCAGCCGCATCCGGACGACCTCCTCGCTCCGGCGCAGGTCGACGAGCGCGTCGCCGAGCTCCTGCGGGACGTCGGCCTCGGTGTCGCGGAACGTCGCGACGACCAGCAGGCGGGCGTCGGCGGCGGCGCGGCCGAGGTGCCGCAGCAGGAGCAGGGTCGGGTGGTCGGCCCAGTGCCCGTCCTCGAGCACGAGCAGCACGGGCCGACGCCGGCCCGTCGCGATCAGGAGCTCGACGACGGCGGTGTGGAGCCTGTGGCGCTCGGTGTCCTGCGCGGCGGCGACGGGCTCGGGCAGGTCGCCGACGCGGGACCGGAGGTCGGGAAGGAGCCGCTGGAGCTCGCCGCCGCCGGCGCCGATGTCGGCGCGGAGATCGTCCGGGTCGGCCGCGCGGACGAGCACGTCGAGCGCCTCGGCGAACGGCCCGTACGGCGTCCGCACGACTGCGTCGCAGGCGCCGTAGAGCACGAGCGCCCCGCCGGCGGCCGCCTCGTGTGCGAACTCCCGGACGAGCCGGCTCTTCCCCGAGCCGGCCTCGCCGCCGACCAGCGCGATCCGCCGGCCCTCGCTGGCCGCCCAGGGCATCAGCGACCGGAGCGTCGCGAGCTCGCGTGGGCGGCCCACGAACGGGAAGGACGGCCGCAGCCGAAGCGGGCCGGGGAGGGTCGATGCGGGGGCGGTGCCGGGCACTAGTCAGATCTGATCATCGCACGCTCCGGTGAGCTCCGCGGAAAGTGAGTCAGATCGCGTCATGCGGCCGGTGCACTCGACACGTAGCGTGCCCGGGGATCTACGTGCACCGACACAGAGGAGACTGAATGGCCACCACAGAGACACTGTCGAGCGCCGCGCGGTCAGAGCTTCGCGGCATCACCGGCGAGCTGATCGGGCCGGGCGACTCCGGCTACGACGAGGCCCGCGCCGTGCACAACGGCATGATCGACCGCAGCCCGGGCGTCATCGTCCGCGCCGCGACCGCCGACGATGTCGCGGCCGGCATCGGATTCGCCAGGAGCCACGACGTGCCGCTCGCCATCCGTGGCGGCGGGCACAGCGCCCCCGGCCTCGGCACGATCGACGACGGCGTCGTCATCGACCTGTCGCCGCTCTCGGCGGTCACGGTCGACGCCGACCGCCGCACGGTCGCCGCCGGCGGTGGGGCAACCCTCACCCAGGTCGACGCAGCGACGGCCGCGGTCGGGATGGCGACCCCGCTCGGCATCCTGGGCACGACCGGCGTCGGCGGCCTGACCCTGGGCGGCGGCATCGGCCACCTGGCCCGGAAGCATGGCCTCACGATCGACAACCTGCTGGGCGCCGACGTCGTCCTCGCCGACGGCTCCAAGGTCAAGGCCAGCGCCGACGACAATCCGGACCTGTTCTGGGCGATCCGGGGCGGCGGCGGCAACTTCGGCGTCGTCACCGAGTTCCGATACCGGCTTCACCCGGTGAGCACGGTCATCGCCGGGCCGACGTTCTGGTCGCTCGACGACACCACCGCGGTGATGCAGCGCTACCGGGAGTTCATCCCCCAGGCGCCGCGCGAGCTGAACGGCTTCTTCGCGTTCGCGACCGTGCCGCCGGTGGCGCCGTTCCCTGAGGAGCTCCACGGCCGCAAGGTGAGCGCCGTCATCTGGTGCTACGCCGGCGACGACAACGACGCGGCCCAGGCCGCGATGGCGCCCATGCTCGAGGCGGCCGAGCCGCTCATGCACGGGGCCGGTCCGCTGCCGTTCGCAGGCCTCCAGGGGTTCTTCGACCAGTTCTACCCGAAGGGCATGCAGGGCTACTGGCGCGCGGACTTCGTGAACGAGCTGTCCGACGCGGCGATCGCGGCCCACCGCGAGCACGCCGAGCGGATGACGCCCGGCGCGTCAACGATGCACATGTACCCGATCGACGGGGCCGTCCAGGACGTCGGCGAGTCCGACACCGCCTGGAGCAACCGCGACGTCCAGTGGGCCGAGGTCATCTACGGGACCGACCCCGACCCGGGCAGCGCCGAGGCCATGCGGCAGTGGACGGTCGACTACTTCGACGCCACCCACCAGTACTCGGCGACCGGCGGGGCCTACGTCAACTTCATGATGGACGAGGGCCAGGAGCGGGTGAAGGCCGCGTACCGCTCGAACTACGACCGGCTGTCCAAGGTGAAGTCGCAGTACGACCCCGACAACACGTTCCGCGTGAACCAGAACATCCAGCCGGGCGCATGACCGTACAATCGAGGCGTGCCCGACCCTGCAGAGCTGGCAGAGGCGCTCCTCACCGACCTTGACAGGTTCCTGGAGGCCGCCGACCGCCGCCACCTGCCCGTGCAGATCGAAGTGGGCGAGGACAGGCGATGGTCGGCGGCCGACACGGAACGGCTGTTCAAGCGAATGGGCCGCACCGTCCCGACCGCGCCCGCCGAGCAGCGCCTCACCGACGTGCTCGCCGAGGCCGTCCGGCTCCAGAACGCGCTTCGGGTGTGGCTCGCGTCGCCGGCGGAGGAATCCCCGCCCGCCTGAGCGCTAGCTCCGGTTGCGGAGCGCCTCGGTCAGCTTCGGGATCACCGTCAGCGCGTCGCCGATCACGCTCACGTCGGCGAACTCGTGGATCGGCGCGTTCGGGTCCTTGTTGATCGCGACGATCGTGCCCGCGTTGGCCATCCCGACCTTGTGCTGGATCGCGCCCGAGACGCCGCAGGCGATGTAGAGCTTCGGCGAGACGGTCTTCCCCGTCTGGCCGACCTGCATCGAGTAGGGCACCCAGCCCGCGTCGACCACCGCTCGGGTCGCGGCGACCTCGCCGCCGATCGCCTTGGCGAGCTCCTCGACGACCGGGACGTTCTCGGGTCCGCCCATCCCACGGCCGACGGCGACCAGGATGTCGGCCTCGGTGATGTCGACGCCCGCGGCCTCGGCCTCCTCACGGCCGGCGGGGCGCGCCGCCTGCGACCACGCCTTCACCTCGACGGTCACGCGCTCGACGGCCGCGGTGCCCGAGGGCGCCTCGGCCGGCGCGAAGGCGTTGGCGCGCGCAAGCACGATGCCCGTGCCGCGGAAGCCTGACTCGACCATCACGGTGTCGCCCAGCGCCGGCCGGGTGGCCACCACGCCGCCGTCGGCGAGGGCGATGTCGGTCGTCTCGCAGGCGATCCCGGCGCCGATCCGGGCCGCCAGGCCGGCGGCGATGTCGGCGGAGACGACGCCTGCTCCGAAAAGGACAGCGTCGGCCTCTCGCGCGGAATCCTCGATGGCATCGACGATCGGCTGCGGCAGGCCTCCGGCCAGCGCCGGGTCGTCGGCCACCAGCACCCTGGAGGCGCCGTGGCCGCCGAGCGTCGCGGCCCACGAGTCGTCGACGCCGGAACCGGCCACGAAGGCGGTCACGTCGCCGCCGAGCGACGCGGCCCTGGCGATGACGCCCAGGCTCTGCGGCGAGAACTCGCCGTCGTCGTGGTGCGCGTAGACGAGCAGAGCCACCTAGATCAGCCCCTTCCCGGCCAGGATCTCGACGACCTTGTCGGCCGAGTCACCGCCCGCATCCTCAATGGTCACTCCCGCGGACTTCGCGGCCGGAGGGGCGATCGAGCGGACGACGCTGTGCGCGCCCGCTTCGCCGACCCGCCCGGCGTCAACGCCGGCGTCGGCCGCCGAGAGCGTCTCGAGCGGCTTCTTCTTGGCGCCCATGATCGCCTTGATGGACGGGAGCCGCGGCGTGTTGATCGCGTCCGAGACCGAGATGACGGCCGGCAGCGGCGCCTCGACGACGTCGTAGCCATGCTCGGTCTGGCGCTTGGCCCGGATGGTCGAGCCGTCGACCGTGAGGTCGGCGACCTGCGTCACGACCGGCCGCTCGAGGTGGTCGGCGACGGCCGCTGCCATCACGTAGCAGTCGGCGTCGGCGGCCTGCTGGCCCAGGAGGACGAGATCGGCGCTCTGCTTGCCCAGGACTGCTGCCAGCACGTGGGCGGTCCCGGCGATGTCGGAGCCGGCGAGCGCCGGGTCGGTCACGAGCACGGCCCGGTCGGCACCCAGGGCCAGCGCCTTCTGGAGCGCGCGCTGCGCCGACGGCGGCCCCATGCAGACCGCCACGATCTCGGCGACGTCGGCGCCGCCCTCGCGGATCCGCACGGCCTCCTCGAGCGCGTGCAGGTCGAACGGATTGAGCTCGGAGTCACCCGACCGGTCGAGCCTGTTCGTCGCCGGGTCGAGCCGCTTGTGCGACGTCCCGCTCGGCACCTCTTTCACGCACACTGCGATGTTCACCGCGCCTCTACCTCCATCCCGTGACCGCCGAGCAGCCTAACCAACCGGCGCCGGTCTCGACGCAGCGGCCTACTTGCCGACGAAGCCCGGGTCGCGCTTCTCGACGAAGGCGTTCAGGCCCTCGCGGGCGTCGTCGGTCGAGAACATGATCGAGTAGAGGTCGGCCTCGTGCACGAGGTTCCCGGCGATGTCGCCCTGGAGCGACCGGTTCGACGCCTCCTTGGCGTAGTACAGCGCGACCGGGCTCTTCGACGCCATGAGGTGGGCCATCTCGAGCGCCCGCGGCATGAGATCGGCGGCCGGGTAGACGTGCTGGACGAGGCCGCGATCAAGCGCCTCGGCAGCGTCGATCATGCGCCCGGTCAGGATCAGCTCCTTGGCGTAGCCGATGTTCGTCGCCCGGGCCAGGCGCTGGGTCGCGCCCCATCCGGGGATGATCCCGAGGTTGATCTCGGGCTGGCCGAAGTGGGCGTTCTCGGATGCAAGCCGCACGTCGCACGCCAGCGCCATCTCGCAGCCGCCGCCGAGCGCGTAGCCGTTGATGGCCGCGATCGTCGGCTTTCGCATCGTCTCGAGCGTGTGGGCGATCTCCTGCCCGAGCTCGGAGTACGCACGCGCCTCGAGCGGCGTCTTCCCCGCCATCTCCTTGATGTCGGCGCCGGCGATGAACGAGCGGTCGCCCTCGCCGGTGAGGATGATCACCGCGACGCCGGCGTCGCCGCCGAGGTCGGCGAGGGTCGCGAGCAGCTCCTCGAGGAGCGCGGTATCAAGGGCGTTCAGGACGTCGGGCCGGTCGATCGTGACGACCGCGACGCGGTTGTCGACCGAGATCCGGAGGCCGGCGCCCGCCATCAGGAGGCAGCACCCAACGCCGATTGCAGGAAGTCGACGATCTCGGCGGTCGGCGCGCCGGGCGTGTAGACCTGCGCGACGCCGAGCTTCTTCAGCTCGACGATGTCCTCGGCCGGGATCGTGCCCCCGACGACGACGAGCACGTCCTCGGCGTCGTTCTGCTTCAGGAGGTCGAGGATGCGCGGCACGAGCGTCATGTGGGCGCCGGACAGGATCGAGATGCCGACGGCGTCGGCGTCCTCCTGGAGGGCCGTGGCGACGATCTGCTCCGGCGTCTGGTGAAGGCCGGTGTAGATGACCTCCATCCCGGCGTCACGGAGCGTCCGGGCGATGATCTTGGCGCCGCGATCGTGGCCGTCGAGTCCGGGCTTGGCGACGACCACGCGGATGGGCCCACTCATACGAGCGCGAGTGTAGCCACTCAGCCCTCCGGCGGGGCGAAGACGACGAGAAGGCTCAGCCGCTCCTCGATCGAATGGAAGCGGTGCTCCTCCTGCGCCGCGACGAACAGCACGTCGCCGGCGGCGACCTGGCGATCCTCGCCGCCCGACGTGAACGAGGCCCGGCCGGAGACGACGTAGTAGATCTCGTCCTGGGCGTGCGGCGACTGCGGGTCGGTGCCGCCGGCCTCGAGCACATAGAGGCCCGCACTCATCGCCTCGACGCGCAGGAACTCGCGGTAGAGCTCCTCCGCATCGGCGCGGGCGGCGTTGACGTCGTCGAGGCTCCAGGCATCCATCGGCGAGATCCTAGAAGACGGGCGTCTCTCGGTACACGCCCCACACCTCACGCAGGGCGTCGCAGATCTCGCCCTCGGACGCGTAGGCCCGCGCGCACGAGACGAGGTGCGGCATCACGTTCTCGTCGGTCGCGGCGGCGGCGCGGAGCGCGACCAGCCCGGCCTCGACCGCTGCGGGGTCGCGGCGGCCGCGCACGCCGTCCAGCCGATCTCGCTGGCGCCGCTCCACCTCGGGCGAGATGCGCAGGATCTCGACCTGGTCGTCATCGTCGTTCAGGAACGAGTTCACGCCGACGATCAGGCGCCGCCCCTCCTCAACCTCGCGCTGGAAGCGGTATGAGGCCTCGGCGATCTCGAGCTGGAAGAAGTTCTCGTTGAGCGCCGCGACGACGCCGCCGAGGCGGTCAATGCGCTCGAAGTAGTCATACGCCTCGCGCTCGAGCCGCGAGGTGAGCGACTCGACGAGCCACGAGCCGCCGAGCGGGTCGGCCGAGTGCACCACGCCCGTCTCGTTCGCGATCACCTGCTGCGTGCGAAGCGCCAGGCGGGCGGCGCCCTCGGTCGGGAGCGCGAGTGCCTCGTCGTAGGAGTTCGTGTGCAGCGACTGCGTGCCGCCGAGCACCGCTGACAGCGCCTCGAGCGCCGTGCGCACGATGTTGACCTCGGGCTGCTGGGCCGTCAGCGACACGCCCGCCGTCTGCGTGTGGAAGCGCATGAGCAGCGAGCGCTCCCCCTTGGCCCCGTACCGGTCGCGCATCTCGCGGGCCCAGATCCGGCGCGCCGCGCGGTACTTCGCGATCTCCTCGAAGAAGTCGAGATGCGCGTTGAAGAAGAAGCTGAGCCGCGGCGCGAACGAGTCGACGTCGAGGCCGCGCGCGAGGC
>JBOHBE010000379.1:0-1550 GCA_050698235.1 Gaiellales bacterium | reverse complement strand
GCCGTACGCGCCGCAGCCGTACGCGCCGCCGCCGTACGCGCCGCAGCCGTACGCGCCGCAGCCGATCTCGTCTTCGCCCTCGGCGCCTGCGGGTTGCCCTGCCGGGATGATCGCGATCGCGGCGGCGGCGTTCTCGATGGGCCTCGGCACCTACATCGGGGGCTGGCGGATCATGCGCACGATGGGCACGCGCATCTTCAAGCTCGAGCCCCCGCAGGGGTTCGCAGCACAGTCGACGGCAAGCGCAGTTCTCTACACGGTCGCGACCAAGTACGGATTTCCCGTCTCGACCACGCACGTCATCTCGAGCTCGGTGATGGGCGCGGGCGCAACGACGCGAGTCTCGGCTGTTCGGTGGGGCGTTGCCGCCGACATCGTCACCGCGTGGGTCCTCACGATTCCGGCCGCGGGCCTCGTTGCGGCGGGGACGTACGAGCTCCTGAACGCGTTCATGTGACTTTCATCGCATTACCGCGTTCGGGGGATGCGAGGAAGCCCGCGGACGACCTAGCCTCCTGGGAGTCGTGCACCCATGGTTGACTGGCGACGACGCGGCGTCCACGCCTGGACGCGCCGCGGAAGCCGAGCCGGCAGCGCCCGCCGGCGGCGGCGGCGTGACGGTGCCCGCGCTTCGTGACGAGGCGCCGTGCAGGCTCCTCGGTGAGCTCCTCGACCTCGACGCGGCCTGGATCGTCGCTCCCGGGTCAACCGGCCGGTCCGTCACCGCCCGATGGGCTCGTGAGGGGGCGCCGTCGCACCGCCTCGGCGAGGGCCGGCTGGCGGCGGTCGTCGAGGATGTCGACCGCGAGGCGACGCAGACACGCGATGGGCGGTATGCCCTCCTGATAGCGCCGCTCCGCTCGGGCGGCCGGACGATCGCCCATCTGGTGGGGTCGGCACGTTCGCCGCGGGCCTTCCGGCCCGACGAGTTGCGCGCCGCCGAGCTGGTCGCCGCCGGGGCGGCGGCGAACGCGGGCGCGGTTCAACCACCGGCCGACGTCGTCTCGACCCGGGCTCGCGATCGGCTGCTGGCCCAGATGGGCCTCCTGCGATCGCTCACCTCGCGTCTGGCGTACGCCCGCTCGGAGGGCGAGATCGCCCACGCGGTCGTCGCCGAGCTGGTCCGCCAGGACCGGTTCCACGCCCCGCGCTTCTATCTGCGTGCCGAGGACGGCGATGAGGTCAACTTGGCGGCGCTCGAGGGCGGCGAATCGGACGCCGACGAATGGGCCGCGATCGCCGACGCCGCGGCCGCCCGCGCCGTCGTTGACGGCAGGACACGGCTGGTTCCGGGGGACTCGGTGATGGTGGCCCCGATGCTGGGCGACGAGGACTCCGTCGGCGCGATCGTCGTCTCGGGGCCGCGAGGCGACGCGTTCGATGCGCTCGATCTGGGTGTGCTGGAGGTTGTCGCCGCGCACACGGCGGTTGCATGCCGCAACGTGCGCCTCTACGCGTCGATGCGCGAGGCGGCCGAGATCGCCGAGGCGATGCTCGAGCTGGGAGCCGCGCTCGCTGCGCAGGTGAGCGTCGGCGCCGTGGCGGGGATG
>JBOHBE010000378.1:0-14741 GCA_050698235.1 Gaiellales bacterium | reverse complement strand
ATCGGGCGTGGACGTAGAATCCGTCGATGCCGCTCGCGCTCGTCTGTGGACCCGCCAACTGCGGCAAGATCGCACTCCTCTGCGCGCGGTTCCTGGAGGCGGTCGACGCGGGCGCCGATCCGCTGCTTGTCGTCCCCAACCGGGCCGACGTCGAGGCGCTCGAGCGCGAGCTCCTGCGCGACCGGGGCGTCCTTCTCGGCGGCTCGGTCATCACGTTCGACGACCTGTTCGAGGAGGTGCTGGGGCGCTGCCGCGAGCTTCGCCCGGTCGCGAGCGACGTGCAGCGACGGCTCCTCATGGTGCGGGTCGTCGGCGAGGCGCCGCTCTTGGCGCTCGCGCCGTCGGCCCGGTTCCCGGGGTTCGTCGACGCGCTGCTCGGCCTGGCGGGCGAGCTGGCGGCTGTGCGGCAGCCGGCGCAGCCGGCCGGAGACGAGCGCCTCGCCGAGATCCTCGACCTCGTCGCGCGCCACCGCGCCGCCCTCGATGCGCTCGGCCTGACCGACCGGCCCGGGATGCGCGCGCGGGCGGCCGAGCTGCTCGAGTCGCGGCTCGAGGCGTGGAGCGACCGGCCGGTGCTGGCCCACGGGTTCGAGGACATGACGGTCGCGCAGGTCCGCGCCCTGCGGGCGATCGCCGCGCGATCGCCGGTCACGGTCTCGCTGCCCTACGAGCCGGGCAGGCCGGCCTACGCCGCCGTGCGCCCGCTCCAGGAGGAGCTGTCGCAGGGCGCGACGATCGAGGAGCTTCCCCCGGCCGAGCACTTCGACCACCCGGCACTCACGCACCTCGAGCGCACGCTCTTCGCCGACGCGCCCGCGCCTCCGGCGCCCGATCCGACGGGCGCGGTGAGCCTGCTCGAGGCCTGCGGCCGGCGCGGCGTTGCCGACATGGTCGCCGCCGAGGCGGCCGAACTGGTCCGGGGCGGCACGCCCGCGGACGACATCGGCGTGATCGTGCCGTCGACGTCGTCGCATCGTGCGTCGCTCGAGGCGGCGTTTGCCGCGGTCGGCGTCCCGATCTCGATCGACGCACGTGTCTCGCTCCCGCAGACGGCCTTCGGGGTCGCGCTGCTGGGCGCGCTCCGCTACGCGTGGGCCGGCGGCGAGCGGCACGACCTGTTCGCCTACCTGCGCAGCCCGTTCTCGGGGATCGCCCGGCGGCGGGTCGACTACGTCGAGGGGCGCATGCGCGGCCGTGGCGTCACGGGCCACGAGGAGACCAGGGCGGCCGTGGTCGAGTTCGCGGGCGCCGAGGGCTACCCAGCGCTCGACCGGCTGGCCGCGTGCGAGAACGCGCTCGACGGCCTGGCCGACATCGCGCGCTCGATGACGCGCGCGTCGCGGTCGCTCGACGCTCGGTTCGTCCCGGCCTCGGGACGCGTCGACGTCTCGGCGACCCGGGCCGTGCTCGAGGCCGTGCAGGACATGCGCGCGCTCGGTCCGGTCGACCGCGACGCGGCGATGGAGGCGACCGCCCGGCTCACGGTGCGCGTCGGAGCGGCCTCGGAGCCCGGACGGGTGGCCGTGCTCGACCTGCGCCGGGCACGCACCCGCCGGTTCCAGGCGGTGTTCGTGCTCGGCCTCGAGGAGGGCAGCCTGCCCGGCGCGTCGTCCGAGCGCCAGGTGCTCGACGCCGATTCCGCCGAGGCGCTCGGCGTCAGCCGGCCCGATGCCGTCGAGGTCGAGCGGCACCTGTTCACGATCGCCTGCACCCGCCCGTGGGCCCGGCTGGCGCTCGCCCGGCAGGCGGCGACCGAGGAGGGGAAGCCGCTCGAGCCCTCGCCGTTCTGGGCCGAGGTCGTGCGCGTGCTGGGCGACCACGCGCCGAAGCTCGTCCGCCGTCGCGGGCTGGCCGACGTCTCCTACCCGCTCGACGAGGCGCCGTCGGATCGTGAGCGCCTGCGTGCGCTGGCCCGCAGCCTGCGCGACGACGCCGACTGGGCGACGGCGGTCGCCGCGGCGACCGGCTGGGAGCGCAAGCTGTCGCGGGCTCAGACGGCGGGCCGGCGCGACAATGATGTGCGCGACACGGAGCTGCGCGAGGGCCTTGCCGCGACCGAGCGGTTCTCGGTGACCGAGCTCGAGAAATACGTCGACTGCTCGTCGATGTGGTTCGTCGAGCGGGTGCTCGACCCGCGCCAGATCGACTTCGAGCTCGACGCCCGCACGCGCGGCTCGATCGCCCACGCGACGCTCGCGCGCTTCTACGCGGCGCTCCCGGCCGAGGTCGGCGTCGAGCGCCTGAGCCACGACGACCTGCCGGCGGCGTACGCCCTCATGCGCCGCTGCCTCGGCGACGCGCTCGGCGGCCAGAAGGTGCCAGACTCGGCGGCGGGCAAGGAGTTGGCCCGCGCCCTCGAGCGGGATCTCGACGCGTTCCTGCGCGAGGAGGCCGAGCTGGCGCTGCCGCTCGTCCCGCGGCGCTACGAGGTGCGGTTCGGAAGCCCGATGGCGGCGCCGGGGCTGAAAGAGGGCTTGGCGATCGGCGACTTCCACGTCTCGGGCCAGATCGACCGGATCGACGTCGACCCGGCGATGTCGCCGCGCGGCCTCGTGTGGGACTACAAGTCGGGTGCGGGGGCGCACTCGGCGGTCGAGATGGACCGCGAGGGCCGCCTCCAGATCCCGCTCTACATCCTCGCGCTCCGCGATCTGCTCGGGATGGAGCCGGTCGGCGGGATGTACCGTGCGCTCGCGGGCAAGCGCGCCGCGCGCGGGCTCGTGCTGGCGGGCGAGGTCGACTCGGCAGGCCTCGCGGCCGCGGACGTCGTCGACGCCGACACGTTCTGGGCCCAGATCGCCCGCGCCCAGGAGCGGGCCGAGACGGCGGTCGCCGGAATGCGAGCGGGCCGGGTGCGTCACGATCCCCGCTGGGGCGACTGCCCCTCCTGGTGCACCCAGCACGCCATCTGCCGGGTGCCACGCCCATGACCGACCGGTTCAACGTCGAGCAGCGCGAGGCCGTCGACCGGCGCGGGCGGGTGTTCGTGTCGGCGGGTGCGGGCACGGGCAAGACCGCCGTGCTCGTCGAGCGCGTGCTGCGCCGGTTCCGCGACGGAACGCCCATCGACCGCCTGCTCGCGATCACCTTCACCGATCGGGCGGCGGCGGAGCTCAGGCGCCGGGTGCGCGAGGGGCTCGAGCTGGCCGGCGAGATGGAGCAGGCCCGGGCCGTCGACACCGCGTGGATCTCGACGATCCACCGCTTCTGCCTTCGCATCCTCCGCGCCCACGCGTTCGAGGCCGGGCTCGATCCCCGCTTCGCGATCGCCGACGACGTGCGCTCGGGGATGCTCCTGCACGAGGCGTTCGACCTCGCGCTCGAGCGGTTCCTGGCGGAGGGCCCCGACCGCCGGCTCGATCTCCTCGCCACCTACGGCCGGCGCCGCCTGCGCCCGATGATCCTCGACGCCCACGCCCGCCTTCGCAGCGCCGGGCGCCCGCTCGACCTGCGGCCGGCCGAGCGCTGCGACCTGGCCTCGGCGCGCATTGCGGCGAAGGCGGCGGCCGCGGAGCTCGCCGGGTCGGAGAAGGCCGATGCGTTGTCGGCGCTCCTCGGCGTCGAGCCAGCTCCCGACCTGACCGACCTCTCGCCGTACCGGCCGCGCAAGGTCGCCGCCAACGAGGGGTACCTCGACGCCCTCGCGCACCTCGAGCAGGCCGCCCGCGACGCTCTGGCCTCGGCCGACCTGGCCGAGCTCGAGCGGCTGCTGGTGCTGCTCGATACGGCCTACCGCGACCTGAAGGACGCGCGCAGCCTGGTCGACTTCAACGACCTCGAGCTCCGCGCGCGCGACCTCCTGCTCGCCCGGCCCGACCTTGCGGAGACGTACCGCGAACGGTTCGCCGACGTGCTCGTCGACGAGTTCCAGGACACGAACCGACTCCAGTGTGAGCTGATCGACCTCGTCGCCGGGGGCGAGCTCTTCTTCGTCGGCGACGAGTTCCAGAGCATCTACCGGTTCCGCCACGCCGACGTCTCGGTCTACCGCGAGCAGCGGGCCGCGGCGGGGGACGAGCTGATCGCGCTTCGCCGGAACCATCGCTCGCGTCCGCACGTGATCGACGTCGTGAACGAGGTGTTCACGCGCGACTTCGGCGAGCGCTACACGCCGCTCGTGGCCGAGGCTGGGCACCCGGGAGACCCGCCGGCCGGCGGCCGCGTCGAGCTGCTCCTCACCGACAAAGCGGCGTTCCGGGAGGCGGGGGAGAGCTGGCGGGGGGCCGAGGCGCAGGCGCTCGCCGCGAGGATCGCCGACCTGGTCGACGACGGCGAGGCGAGGCCCGGGCAGATCGTGCTGCTCTTCGAGGCCGGCACGGACGCCGCCCTGTACGAGGCCGCGCTCCGCGAGCACCATCTGCGCACGGTGCGGACGACCGGTCGCGGCTACTACGCGACCCAGCAGGTGTCAGACCTCCTCGCCTATCTGCGCCTCCTTCGCAACCGGTATGACGACGTGGCGCTCCTGACGGTGCTCGCCTCCCCGCTCGTCGGGATGTCGAACGACGGGCTCCTCCGCGTCCGGCGGGCGGCGGTCAAGCGGCCGATCTTCACGGCGTTCGAGCGCGACGAGCCCGCCGCCGGGTTGTCCCAGGCGGACAAGCGGCTGTCGCTCGCGTTCGCCCAGCGGTTCGCCCGCCTGGTCAAGCGGTCCGGTGAGGTTTCGCTCGAGCGGCTGTGCGAGCTGATCGTCGCCGAGCACGACTACGACCTCGCCTGCCTCGCGATGGCCGACGGCGACCGCCGCTATGCCAACCTCCGCAAGCTCGCCCGGCTCGCTGCCGAGTTCGAGGCGGTGCGCGGCCCCGACCTCGAAGGCTTCATCCGCTTCTGCGACGAGCAGGCCACGCTGGCCGCGCGCGAGGGCGAGGCCGCGATCGCCGAGGAGGGCCGCGACGCGATCGTCCTCATGACGGTGCACGCCGCCAAGGGGCTCGAGTTCGACGTGGTCGTCCTGGCCGACCAGGGCCGGGAGCGCGCCGCCCGCAGCCTGCCCGACGTGCTCGTCTCGTCGGACGGCCGCGTGGCGCTGCGCGCGCCGGATGCCAACGGCGTCCTGCGTCCCGCCATCGGCTACACCGCCGCGTCGAAGGCCGAGCGCGAGGCCGAGCGGGAGGAGGGCCGGCGGCTCCAGTACGTGGCGATGACGCGGGCCCGCCAGCACCTGATCGTGAGCGGCGCGCTCCTGCCCGGCGAGCAGACGTCGATCGCCGAGGTGTGCCGCCTGCTCGAGGTCGGGCTCGACGACGAGGGCGACATCGAACGCGGAGACGCGCGGCTCGCGGTCCGGGTCACGCGGCCGGTGGCGCATGTCGCCGCGGGCAACGGGGCTCCCAAGGTGCAGGTCTCCGTCGCCGCGCCCGGCGCCGAGGTGGGCGCGCAGCTCGCGCTCTTCACCGACGGTGGGCGGGTCGCGGCCCCGCTCGCGCCGCTGGCCGAGATCCCGCCCGCGGCACCCGTTCCGGTGAGGCGCCTCTCCTACAGCGCGCTGGCGCTCTACGGGCGCTGCGGGTACCGCTACTTCGCGCAGCGTGTGCTGGGGCTGCCGGAGCCCGTCGTCGCGCCCGAGCCCGACGCGGGGCTGGGGCCGCTCGAGGTGGGGGACGCCGTCCACCTGGAGCTGGAGCGCGCGGACGGGCGCTGGCGCGACCTCTACCCCGATGCGACCGCGGCCGACGAGGAGCGGATCGCCGGGTTCGTCGAGGCGTGGTCGGGGTGCGAGCTTCGCGGGCGGGTCGACGCCCTGGTCCACTCCCGGCCCGAGGTGCCGTTCGCGTTCGAGGTGGGCGGCGTGCTCTTCCGCGGCCGGTTCGACGTCTTCGGGCGCGAGGCCGACGGATCGGCGCTGGTCGTCGATTTCAAGACGAACCGCCTGGCCGACCGCGAGGCGCAGGACGTGATGGACCGCACGTACGCGGTGCAGGTGACGACGTACGCGCTGGCCGCGCTGCGAACCGGCGCCCCGGCCGTCGAGGTGGCCTACGCCTTCCTCGAGCGGGCCGACGCGATCGCGACGCGGCGCTTCGAGGCGAGTGCGGCCGCCGAGCTCGAGGCCGAGCTCCAGGGGGCGATCGAGGCCATCCGGGCGGGGCAGTTCCCGGCCCGCCCGGGTTTCCAGTGCCGCGAGTGCCCGGCGCTCGACCTGCTGTGCGCCGGCCCGGGGCTCGAGTGGCAGGGCTGAGGGAGCGGCGCGAGCGCGCCGTTCTGATCCTCGACCGGCTGCACGCCCAGCACCCGGACGCGACGATCGAGCTCAACTGGTCGACGCCGCTCGAGCTGCTCGTCGCCACGATCCTCTCGGCCCAGTGCACCGACGTGCGCGTGAACCAGGTCACGGCCGACCTCTTCAAGCGGTTCCGGAGGCCCGAGGACTATCTGGCCGTGCCTGCGGAGGAGCTGGAGCACGCGGTCAAGCCGACGGGGTTCTTCCGCCAGAAGACGGCGGCGATCCAGGGGTGCTCTGCCGCGATCCTCGAGCGCCACGGCGGCGAGGTGCCGCGGACGACCGCCGAGCTGGTCGCGCTGCCCGGTGTCGGCCGAAAGACGGCGGCCGTCGTCGCGTCGAACGCGTTCGGCGCCCGCGAGGGCATCGCCGTCGACACTCACGTCGGCCGGCTGGCGCGCCGCCTCCGGCTCACCCGGCAGGCCGACCCGGTCCGCGTCGAGCGCGTCCTCATGTCGCTCTATCCGCGCGAGCGCTGGCTCGAGGTCTCGGACGTTCTCATCTTCCACGGCCGCCGCGTCTGCCATTCACGCACGCCCAACTGCCACGACTGCGCAGTTGTCGACCTCTGCCCGTCGCGGCGACTCTAAGGGGTCAGGTACGGCCCTTCTCGGTTTTGCCGATCCGTGACGGAATTGTGGCGGCCGGACGTTGTGCCGTTGCCGGCGGACGGGGCATGCTGGGCGAATGGCCCGCCTCGAGCTCGAGCTCTACGCCGATCGCCTCGCCCGGCACGCCGAGCGGCTGCGCGACGACATCGACGGTGCGCGGCTCCGCATCGCCTGGGGCGGCATCGAGGCGGTCGCCCGGGCCGAGCTCGGAAGCCGCGATGTCGCCGTGCTGGAGGCGCTCGGAGCGCTCGTCCAGCCCGATGCCGCCGCCGAGCGCCGCCTGCTCGAGCGCCGCATCCGCCAGCTCGAGTGCGTCGAGCGGCTCCAGGCGCTGGTCGAGCGCGAGCTGGGCTCCGCGGCCGGCTAGCCGCTTTCCGGGTGCCCGTTCATCTCGGGCGCCAGCGAGGCCAGCATCCCGCCGTCGTCGTCGTAGGCCGGGAAGAGGTCGAGCCGGACCGGCTTGGGCCGGCCCGAGCGGTGCCGCATCGTCACGTGCTGATCGAGCTTCCGCACGCCCCATTCGAGGACGACGGGCACGGGGTCATTGTCGTCGGCGAAGCCCGAGAGGCCGAACGCCTCGACGAGCGCCTTCCCCATGACGTCGCCCTCCGAGTAGCCCGAGACCTCGAACACGCCGTTCCCGCACGAGAGCACCCGGCCCTCCTTGTCGCACGTGACCATGCCCGCTCCGGCGGGCGGGAAGAAGTCCTCGAGGAGCTCGAACAGGTAGCCGAACCCGCACTTCGAGCAGCCGACGGGCTGGTGGGTCAGGCCGGCCTTCCCGTCGTCGTCCAGGGCTCGGGTGGTGCAGTTCGGGCAGATGAAATACCGCATGGCGTCAGCGTAGCGATGTGGACGGTGCGAACATGTGGGTATGGCTCGCACCGCCGACAGGCCAAGGACGCTCGCGGGGCGCTCCGCGGGAGAGCTCGAGGGCCTCTTCGCCCGCGGCCGCGTGCCGGACCCGCCGCCGGCGGGGCGGCTGCGCGGGTCGCTGCTTCACCTCACCCTCGGCCCGGCCGGCCCGCTGCTGGCGCCGGCCGCGGCGATCTGGCTCGGCAAGCGGTTCGACACCGAGCGCGGCTCCGGCGAGAACGTATTCGACCAGCGCGTGTTCCGCGTCGGCCGCCTGCTGACGCCGGCGCCGTACCAGGCGTCCTGGCCCGAGGACGCCAGGTCGTATCGCGCGCTCGCGTTCTCGACCAGCGTCGGGCCGGGCGCGCTCGACCCGGGCGTCGAGGTGTTCCGCATCGACTACGACCTGCCGGGCAACGCTCCGCCCTTCCGCCGCATCCTCGACGAGCTGGTCGAGGTCGAGCCCGGCGTCCACCTCGGCCAGGCGCTCCTGCGCCGCCGCGGCGGGCACCGCCGGCTCGCCTGGTTCACGCTCGAGAGCTAGGCCGCAGCTTCGGCGGTCGCGGCGCCGTGGGCGTGCGACAGCCACCGCTCGGCGTCGAGTGCCGCCATGCAGCCCATGCCGGCTGCGGTGACGGCCTGGCGGTAGACGTGGTCGACGACGTCGCCGGCCGCGAAGACGCCCTCGATGTTGGTCTCGGTCGAGCCGCCGCGCGTGAGCAGGTAGCCCGCGTCGTCCATGTCGAGCACGTCCTTGAAGAGGCCCGTCGTCGGGTCGTGGCCGATCGCGACGAAGAGCCCGCCGGCCGCGAGCTCGCGCTCCTCGCCGGTGACCGTGTCGCGCAGGCGCACGCCCGTCATCTTGCCGTCCTCGCCCAGCACCTCCGTGACGACGGAGTTGAAGGCGAACTCCACGTTGTCCTTGGACTTCGCGTAGTCGATCATGATGGCCGACGCCCGGAACTCGTCGCGGCGATGGACGACCGTCACGTTGCTCGCGAACTTGGCGAGGAACGACGCCTCTTCGAGTGCCGAGTCGCCGCCGCCGACCACGACGACCTCCTGGCCCCTGAAGAAGGCGGCGTCGCAGACCGCGCAGTAGCTGACTCCGCGGCCCTGGAGCGCGACCTCGGTCTCGAGGCCCAGCTGACGCGCCGTCGCGCCGGTCGCCACGATCACGGCCTTGGCCAGGTACTCGTCGTCGCCCACGTAGACGCGGAACGGGCGCTCTGAGAAGTCGACGCGCGTGACGTCGTCGGACAGCATCTCGGCGCCGAACCGCTCGGCCTGGGCGCGCATGGTCGCCATCAGCTCCGGCCCCATGATCCCGTCGCGGAACCCGGGATAGTTCTCGACATCGGATGTGATCATCAGCTGGCCGCCGAATGCGAACCCCTCGATCACGAGCGGGTTCAGGTTGGCGCGGGCTGCATAGAGCGCGGCCGTGTAGCCGGCCGGCCCTCCTCCGATCACGATCAGCTCTCGGATGTCGGTCATGAAATCATCACTCACTCTCTTCGGGTGCCTCATCTTCTTTAACGCCGGAAACGCGAAAAGATTCCTGGCAGCGCTCGCACCAGCACGTGCCGTCGGCCATCCGGTGGCCGAAGAACGAGCCGAGCGGGTTCCCACAATAGGGGCAGAACCGGACGGCCGGCTCCGGTGTCGCGGGATGGCTCACTCGGTCGCCAGCCAGGCCCCGGCGTAGACCGCCGCCAGGGTGAATATGAGCATCAGGACGGACGCCGCGATCCGGGCCTTCCGCCCCGGGACGAGCCCGTGTCCGGCCAGGAGGACGACCATCGCGACCAGGAGCGCCTGCTTCAGGGTGACGACGCCCGGGTGCTCGGCGGCAGCCGGCTCGTGGCGGCCCAGCGCCACGCCGGTGACGGCGATCGTCGGGAGCGCGATCACCGCGACGATCGCCAGCCGCATTCCCGCAGCGCGGACGATCTCGCGCACGCGCTCCGGCGGCAGCATCCGCCGAAGCGCCGGGACGAGCACGAAGAGCGCCACCTGCATGCCGAGCCACACGGCCGCGGCCGTGACGTGGAGGAAGCGCACGAACGCCCAGGTGCCCATCGCGCGCCAATATACGCGGGCCTGGCCGGCCCCGGCCGCCGGTATCATCCGCCGCCGATGGGAAAGGCCAAGAAGCAGCTGACCAACGAGCGCCGCGCGCGGCGGCTCGGCACGGGCGAGGGTATCGCCGCGAAGCCGTCGAAGGGCGGTGGCGGCGGCATCCCGGGCTGGGCGTGGCTCGTCGCCGCCTCGGTGATCGTCGCGGCGATCATCATCGGGGTCGCGCTCGTCGCCCGCGGCGGGAGCAGCTCGAGCAGCGGCGGCGATCGGTCGGCGACCGTCGTGACATCGCGCCTGAGCCACGACAAGATCGACTTCGTCTCGGCCGGCACGTGGCCGGTGAACTACACCGACCTCGCCGGCGCCATGTCGGCGCTCGGCCTCACGCCCACGCAGGAGGCCGCGTCGGTCAACCACTACCACGTGCACATCCAGATGACGGTCGACGGCCATGAGGTGCCGATCCCGGCCCAGATCGGGCTCGACGCCTCGACGGGCACTTTCTCGGAGGTGCACACCCACGACGACACCGGCGTGATCCACATCGAGTCCGGTGATACGGCATTTCGCGCGACCCTGAGCGACGTCTTTGACATGTGGGGCGTGTACTTCAGCCCGAAGTGCATCGGCGGCTACTGCGGCGGCGTCCAGATGTGGGTCAACGGCAAGCCGTCGACGGCGTTCGGGGACCTCGTGCTCCAGTCGCACATGGCGATCACGCTGCTCGAGGGCACCGCACCGAAGGGGTTCAAGCCAGCCAAGTCGTACAACTTCCCGGCCGGGGAGTAGCTACACCTCGTCGTCGGCGAACAGGTCCTGCGCGCCCATCCGGCCGACCCTGGCGACCGCCTCGAGCTCGCCGGCGTAGCTGTAGTAGAGCCTCTGGCTGGCGCCCGACACGGCGAACGGCTGGTCGAGCTCGACGATGACGCTGCGGCCGGCGACGCGCACGACCGTCCCCGCCTGCCCGAACTGCGGGCTGAGCCCGGCGACGATCCGCACCCGGTCGCCGGCGGCGACGTCGCGCCGCTCGCGGCGAGGCTTCAGGGTGGGCCGGTCGGGGCGCTTGAACAGGGGCACGGCGATCGGCGCGATGATAGCCGTGGCTCGGGTTGGCGCGTTGTCGGCTCCGTTGTGTATCGTGTCTCTCGCTATGGTGGAGGGGCACACCGGTGGACAAGCGTACTGGCCGCTGCGCGCTGCGCTCCTTGCGGCGCTTGGCACCGTCGCCCTGCTCGGGCCGGCGGCGGTCGCGGGCGGGACGTCCGTCACGCCGCAGCGAGTCGCGATCGTCGTCTTCGAGAACAAGGACTACGACGCCAGCCTCGACGCGACGGGCAGCGGCTACGTGGTGGGCGACGACGCGGCGCCCTACATCAACACCGTCGTCATCCCCGAGTCGCTCTCGCTCGTGCCGACCCCGGGCGGCTGCGACCATCCGGCCGGCGAGCCGGCGGGCACCGGCGTGGTGGAGTGCACCTCGGGCATGTTCCAGTCCTACCGAAACCGCCGCGGATTCCGGACGGGCGCCTCGGCCCCCGAGTACGCGTGGATGGTGCAGGCGACCGACGCCAACGTCCGCGATCGCAGCTTCCCGGACAGCCTGAACCTGGCCAAGCCCGAGGGCGGCATCGTCGGGTACGCGCCAGGCCACAACGACACGTCGGGGCCTGTGTATGACCTGTTCGGGTACATGGAGGCGAACAGCGTCGGGTTCGACGTGTACCAGGAGGACTACCCGGGCGACTCGACGAGCTGCTCGACGCGGCAGTTCTCGGATTTGCCGACCGGGTCGCAGGACCAGTCGATGTTCTACGCCCGGAAGCACAGCCCGCTCCTCCTGACCTGGAGCCAGTCTCCCGACGCGCTCGTCGTGAACGACGGGCCGGGAGGCGCCGACGACCTGAGTCCGCCGTCCGCGCCCACCGACTCGGCGTGCACAGAGCACGTCCGCAACTTCCCGAACAACACCCCGAACGCGACCACTGAGGTCGTGCAGAACTTCTCGGGCAACGAGCAGCTCGGACGCATCACGTTCGTCGTTCCCGGCATGTGCCACACGGGCCACGACTCGAACAGCAACTGCCTCGGGACTGCCACGGACTCGAGGGGCGGCATGCAAGGGATCGACCGCTGGCTCGAGCTGAACCTCGACGGCCTGCGGCAAGACGTCGGCCAGAACGGCGTCGTGATCGTCACGTTCGACGAGAACCACACGTCCGACGGCGCCGGCATCGTCGCGCCCGTCTTCACCGCGATCGTGCCGGGCGTGGGCGCGACGGGCGACGCCGGAGTGCTCGACGCTCCTGGCTGCAGCCCGATGCCCGCGACGGGGTGCGCCGACACCGATCACCTGTACGACCACTCGTCGACGGCACGCGCGCTGATCGAGGCGGTCGGCGGGTCGTGCCAGGTGTTCGACGACGCGTCGATCTACCGGGGCCAGACCCTGACTGCCCGCCAGAACTGCTCGGCCGCCACGCCGCTGCCGCTGGCCGTGATCGACGCCACTCCCTAGCGGACAGCCAGGTCGAACGTCATCGTGACCTCGGTGCCCGGGTGGCAGTCGCGAACGGCGAGATCGACCGTGTGCGCCTTGATCAGCAGCATGCCGTAGCCCTGGCTGCGGCGGCGGGACGGCGCCTCGGCGCCGACTCCGTAGTCCCGTATGGAAACGCGAAGCACCGAGTGCTCGATCCGGGCGCTGAGATCGATGTCGCCGCCTCCTTCCGGGTATCCGTGCACGACGGCGTTCGTGAAGGCCTCCGACACCGAGAGGAGCACCCCTGAGGGATCGGCAGGGTCGCGGTGCGTGCGGCTCAGGAGGTCACGCACCAGGTGTCGTGCGCGGGGGACGCTCGCCGGCTCCCCCGGCAGGCGAACAGCGAGGCTGCAACGGTTCGCACCCACCGTCATTGCAGGTTCCCGAGACGCCGCGCCGGGAAACGGTGTCGGCTAGTCGGCGGAGGCCATCGCGGACGGCCGCTTCTCGACCACCCAGTACCGGTCGTCGGTCTCGACGACCCATTCCACCTCGCCGAGCACGTGCCCGGGGAGCACGGCAAACCGGTTCGGCGCCGAGTGCACCGCCATGAAGTCCTCGGGCGTCATCTCCATCGCCTCGGCACAGCCCTCGTCGCCGCACTCGCAGAGGAATGGCACGTCCTCGTCCTCGTCTCCGGCGTCCTCCAGCTCGAATCCAAGCCGGCGGTTGTTGTATGCCCGCGCCGCCTGCTCGTTCTTCACCAGCCGCTCTTGCCGAAGCTCCTCGCGATCCACAACGGCCCGAGCATACCGGGCGACCGCAGCGCGTCCCTCCGGCTACGCGGCCGGCTCGACCGCGTCCAGCCTGAGCGGCGGCATGAGGGGCGACGGCCGGCCGAGCTGGTAGCCCTGCCCTGCCTGGATCATCGAGGTATCGGAGAGCTCGTTGCGATCGAGCGCACGGAGATACTCGCGCGTCTCCACGTCGCCGCATACAGCAAGGCGGGGATTCGTCTCCGAGCGGGGGTTAGACTCGGGCGCTTGGCGGATTGGGTGACCATCTCGTCGCTGGCGACCGCCGGCGGGACGCTCGTGCTGGCCGGAGCGACGTTCTCGGCAGTCCGGTCGTCCAACAGGTCGGCACGCGTGGCCGAGCGGGCGCTGATGGCGGGGCTGCGTCCCGTGATCATGCCCTCGCGGCTCGACGACCCCCCGCAGAAGGTCGGCTTCGTCGACGACCACTGGCTGCGGACGCCGGGCGGCGGCGGCGCCGCCGAGGTGACGGCCGACGCGGTCTACCTCGCGATGTCGGTGCGGAACGTCGGCGCGGGCATCGCCGTGCTGCACGGCTGGCGGTTCACGGCGCACGTGAGCGGGAGCGATCCTCCGCCGGACCTCGAGCAGTTCCACCGGCTGACGCGCGACCTGTACGTGCCGGCGGGCGACGTCGGGTTCTGGCAGGGCGTCCTGCGCGACCCCGACAGTGCCGAGTTTCGCGACGTCGCCGCGGCCGTGGAGGCCCGCGAGCGGCTGGTGGTCGACGTGCTCTACGGCGACCACGAGGGCGGCCAGCGCGCGATCAGCCGGCTGTCGCTCACGCCGTCGAGCGACGGAGGCTGGATCGCGTCGGCCGCGCGGCACTGGAACATCGATCGCGACGATCCGCGGTGACCTCGCCGGCCGGCGCCCGCTGAAGTCGTAGACTCCCTGGCACGATGGCGTGGATCGACAAGCTCATGGATCGCCTGACCGCCCGCGGGACGAAGATCGTCGCCTCCGGCCATGCGCCGGCCGATGTCGAACCGCCGACCGGCTCGGGCGAGCTTTCCGAAGAGCTTGAGGCGAACTACGGGGCCGACTCCCCGGCGGCCGAGCCTCCCGTCGAGGACGAGGCACCCGACTCCGGCAGCTAGCCCCGCCCGGCGTCGAGATATCGGTCGTGTAACAACCCGCCCGCGCGGTCGCTGCGAGCGGGTCCGCTGTATACGCTGTGGTTTGTGGAACATGCTCGGCTCGTCGAAGGGCCTGAGGGGGGCGGCTCCCGACCGCCTCGCATCCTGCTGGTCGAGGATGACCTGACGATCCGTCAGATGACCCAGCTGGCCCTGGAGCGTGACGGCTTCGCGGTCAGCACGGCCCCCGACGGCGCGAGCGGGCTGGCCGCGTTCCGGGCGCAGCCGCCCGATCTCGTCATCATCGACGTGATGCTCCCGGGCGTCGACGGCGTGAGCGTGTGCCGCACCATCCGCGAGAAGAGCGTTGTGCCGATCGTGATGCTGACCGCCAGAACCGACCCGGTCGACGTCGTTCTCGGCCTCGAGGCCGGCGCCGACGACTACGTCACCAAGCCGTTCGAGCCGTCGATCCTGGCGGCCCGGCTGCGGGCCGTCCTACGGCGGGTCTCACGGCACGACGCGTCACCCGTGCTGCGCGTCGGCGGGGTCGAGATCGACCGCCAGGGGATGGAGGTTCGCGTCGGTGGCGAC
>JBOHBE010000377.1:0-1891 GCA_050698235.1 Gaiellales bacterium | reverse complement strand
AACTGCTTCCCGCCCGCGCTCATCGTGACGCGCTCGACGTGGTGCGAGCGGCCCTCGCGGCGAAGCTCGATGTCGGCGCCGAGCGCCGCCCGCAGCCATCCGGCCATGAGCCGGGCCTCGTTCTCGGGCCCGCGCACGTCGACGGCGCGAATGCCGTCGAGCGCCTTCAGCTCGGCCGGCCCGTCGAAGAGGCCGGCCACCGCGTCACGCCAGGGCAGGAGCCCCGCCCATGCCAGGTCGGCCACCGACGGGGCGAGCAGACGCGCCGCGGCCACGCCTTCGAGGCTACAGACGCCGGAGTCGACGATGACGCGCGACGCGAGGCCTGCCAGCTCGGCGGCCAGCCGGTCGGTGCGATCGAACGGCCCCTGCCACCACAGGAACACCGGCAGGTCGGGCACGAGCAGCGACGTCACCGCGCTCGGGAGCGCCTTCGGCCCCGCCTCGACGAGCACCCGCTCGGAGCACACCTGGCGATCCGAGGCGCCCACCCAGCAGGAGCTCGCCACCCTGGCCCGCAGCTCGCCTTCGGCCGGCGTCGCCACGATGGCGCGCAGCGGATGCGACGGGCCGACGTGCTCCAGGGCGTCGATCGCGCCCTCGATCAGCTCCGGCTCGGGGGCGTGGACGATCAGGTTGAGCGTGATCGCCCGCACGCTGCCCGTGCGGTCGCCGCCGCGCGCGGCGCGCAGCATCTCCTCGACGGCGGTGAGATCGGAGGTCTCGTCCCTCGGCGTCACGGCCGCCGCCACCGGCGCCCGTCCCGCGCCAGGAGCTCGTCGGAGAGATCCGGCCCCCACGACCCCGAGTCGTACACCTGCGGCGAGCCCTTCCGCCACCGCTCGAGCAGCGGGTCGACGAGCTCCCACGAGCGCTCGACGCCGTCCTGGCGGGTGAAGAGCGTACCGTCGCCGCGGATCGCGTCGAGGATCAGGGTCTCGTAGGCCTCGGGCACCTCGGCGAGGAACGACGAGCCGTACAGGAAGTCCATGTTCACGGTGCGCAGAGCGAGCGTCGGCGTCGGGGCCTTGGCGCCGAACCGCAGCGAGATCCCCTCGTCGGGCTGGATCCGCAGGACGAGCGCGTTCGACTCCAGCTGCTCGACGGCGTCGACCGGGAACGGCAGGTGCGGCGGCCGCTTGAACTGGACCGCGACCTCGGTCACGCGCTTCGCGAGCCGCTTCCCCGCCCTGATGTAGAACGGCGTCCCCGCCCAGCGCCAGTTGTCGACCTCGAGCTTGGCGGCGATGTAGGTCGGCGTGTTCGAGTCGGGCGGGACGTTGGGCTCGTCGAGATACGCCACGGCCTGCTCGCCGGCCACATAGCCGTCGCCGTACTGGCCGCGGACGGAGTTCTCGAGCGTCATGGGCCGCGTGGCCCGCAGGAGCTTCGCCTTCTCGTCGCGGATCGGGTCGGCGTCGAACGAGGCGGGCGGCTCCATCGCCACGAGGGCGAACACCTGGAGCAGGTGGTTCTGGACGATGTCGCGCACGACGCCGGTCTCCTCGTAGAACGCCGCGCGGTGCTCGACGCCGATCGACTCGCCGACCGTGATCTGGACGTGGTCGACGTGCGTGTTGTTCCAGACGGGCTCGAAGATCGCGTTCGCAAACCGGAACGCGAAGATGTTCTGCACCGTCTCCTTGCCCAGGTAGTGGTCGATCCGGTAGATCTGGCTCTCGGAGAAGGGCCGGTGGACGACGTCGGCGAGCTCCCGCGACGATTCGAGGTCGTGACCGAAGGGCTTCTCGATGACGACGCGCGCGAAACCGCCCGGCTTGTTGAGCTTGGTCGCGCCCATCGCCTGCACGATCACGGGGAAGAAGCTCGCAGGCGTCGAGAGGTAGTAGACCCGGTTCGCACCCGTCCCGTGGGCCGCGTCGATGGCCTC
>JBOHBE010000376.1:0-2427 GCA_050698235.1 Gaiellales bacterium | reverse complement strand
CGTCTACCGCGCGCTGGCCGACTGCCGGCTGGGGCTCATGACCGAGCGTCGCCGCCACGGCCCGCGCGGCGCCGCGGGCGGCGAGGACGGCGCGCCGGGCCAGAACCGCCTGAACGGCCGCCGCCTGCCGGCCAAGTGCGGCCTCGACCTGAAGGCGGGCGACGTCCTCGAGATCCGCACCCCAGGCGGCGGCGGCTGGGGCAACCCACCGCGATGAAAAACGGGGTCAGACCCCAATTTTTCAGGGGTCGGTACACTCGAACGCATGTCGACGGTCGCCCCGCCCGTCCGCAAGCAGAAGCCGCGCAGGTCGGGGCCTGGCTCCGGAGCCGGCCGGCCGTGGCTCGTCATCGTGAAGAACGACGACCACAACACCTTCGACGGGGTCGCGTTCGCCCTCGCGCGCACGATCCCGGGCGTCACGTTCGACCGCGGGATCGAGATGGCCAATCGCATCCACAAGACGGGCAAGGCGGTCGTCTGGACAGGCGAGCGCGAGCGGGCCGAGCTGTACTGGGAGCAGCTCGTCGGCTTTGGGCTCACGATGGCGCCGCTCTCGCCGGCGGGCTGAGCCGGTGGCCGCGGTCGATCCCTGGCAGATCCAGGCCGACCCCGAGTGGGCCCTGGCGATCATCGTCGCCGCCGTCGACTACGCCTTCGTCGTCCGCACGTTCGGGAGGCGTGGGTCGCCGACGCCGACCTGGCGGCGGGCGTCGTTCGCAACGGGCCTCGCGCTGATCGCGATCGGCCTCCTCTCGCCGCTCGAGCACGTCGCGCTCACCTCGCTCCTCTCGGCCCACCTGCTCCAGAACGTGATCCTGGCCGACTGGGCGCCGCCGCTCCTCGTGCTCGGCCTGACGCCGGCGATGATGGCGGCCGCGGAGAGGAGGAGATGGGTGCGGGCCGTCACGGCACCCCCGTTCGCCCTCACCGTCTGGCTCGCCGCGTGGTACGTCCTCCATGTCCCCGCCGTCTACGGCTACGCCCTCGAGCATCGCTGGGCGCTCGGGCTCGAGCATCTCGCCTTCCTCGGCTCGGGGCTCGCGTTCTGGTGGGCGGTCATCTCGCCCGGCCGCATGCGCGCGCAGGCCCGGCTGCTCTTCCTGTTCGCCGCGTTCATCGCCGCCGCGCCGGTCGCGTTCGCCCTCGCCTTCACGCAGCCGCTGTACGACTTCTACAAGCACGCGCCGAAGCTCTGGGGGCTCTCACCGCTCGAGGATCAGCAGATCGGCGCGATCGGGATGGCCATCGAGCAGGCCGTCATCCTCTTCGCCGCCTGCTCGATCGCGTTCATGCAGTGGCTCGACGAGGATGACGCCCCGCCGCGGCCGGTAGGCTTTCCGACATGAGCACGATCCGCGCAGCCTGCGTCCAGTTCTCGGCCCGGGCCGACAAGTCGGAGAACGTCGCGCTGATGGCGCCGCTCGTGGCCGAGGCCGCCGACCGTGGCGCGGACGTCGTGCTGCTCCCCGAGAAGTGGAACGCATGGATGGACGGGCCGCGCCTGCGTCCGCTGGCCGAGCGGATCGACGGCGGCGAGACGGTCGACGCGATGGCCGGCTGGGCGCGCGAGCTTGGGATCAACCTGATCGGCGGATCGATCTCGATCGTCGCCGACGACGACGCCATCCACAACGTCTCGCTCGCCTTCGACCGCCGCGGTGAGCGCGTCGCCGCCTACACCAAGATCCACCTCTTCGACGTGGACGTCGGCGGTTTCAGCTACCGCGAGTCCGATGGCACCGCCCCCGGCGGCGACATGGTCACGGCGGAGCTCGACGGCGTCACGGTCGGCCTGACGGTCTGCTACGACCTGCGCTTTCCCGAGCTCTACCGGGCGCTCACGCTCGACCGCGGCGCGCGCATCCTGACGATCCCGTCCAACTTCACGCTGCACACCGGGATGGCCCACTGGGAGGTGCTCCTGCGCGCGCGGGCGATCGAGAACCAGGCGTTCGTGCTCGCCACGGGCCAGCACGGGACTCCGGGCGGGCTCGACAAGCCGAGCTACGGCCACTCGATGATCATCGACCCGTGGGGCACGGTGCTCGCGCAGTCGCCGGAGGGTGACGGTGTGATCGTCGCCGACCTCGATCTCGACGCGCAGAGGGCGATTCGTGAGCGGCTGCCGGCGCTTCTCCACATACGCCCCGATCTCTACCAAACAGCGCACCCCGCTCACACATAACGCTAACCCGCGTCGGGAATACTCGCCGTCGTGGACCCGATGACGACATACGCGCCCGGGAGCGGGATCCTGCTGATCGCCATGATGCAGCTCGCCGGCTGGCAGGTGCGCATCCAGCCCAGCGGCACCCGCGCGGTGGCCATCCGCGGGGCGCAGAAGGTCACGGCGACCGGCTCGAGCGTCCCCGAGGTCATCATGGGCGTTTTCCAGAAGTCGGTGCGCGCCGGGCGCTCCCGGCG
>JBOHBE010000375.1:0-8200 GCA_050698235.1 Gaiellales bacterium | reverse complement strand
AGGCAGGTCGACGCTGATCCACCGCACCCGCCCGTTGTTCACCCGCCAGAACTGCGTCTCGAGACCCTCGCCCAGGGCGACGACCGTGCCGTCTGGATGGCTGTGGAGGAAGCGCCGCACCTCGCGATCGAACGTGCGTGCGCGAAGGGCCTGCCACTGCGCCCAGACCTCCGACGCGCCGAACCGCTCCTCGAACGGGAAGTCGATCGCGCCGATGAGGTCGACCGCCATCGGGTCGTGGAGCACGCGGTCCTCTCGCGCCGCTTCGGATGCGCGCTGGTAGAGCGTCCAGAGGGTCGTCTCGGAGACGCCCTCGAGCTCGACGCCGGCGACGTTTGCAGGGTGGGATGTCACGAGCTCACCGCGGCGGGTGTTCCCTGACGCGCGGCTCGTCAAACCCCGAAGCCCGACGTGGCCTCACTGGTAGAATCTCGCCTCCCCGGATGGCGGTCCGTCCGGGTCGCGCGGACGTAGCTCAGTCGGTAGAGCGTCGGCTTCCCAAGCCGAAGGTCGCGGGTTCGAGACCCGTCGTCCGCTCTGTTTCCGCTCGGCGTACGGCGGGAGGCTGGTGTGAAGACTCTCAGATCGCCGCGAGGCCGCCGTCTCGGCGAGTCTGGATGGTTCTGCGTATGGGCCGCCGTCGGCGGTTGCACCACGATGACCTTCGTCAGCGTCATCGGCGTGTTCTTCCTGCCCGTCGCCGGCCTCGGCGCGCTTGCTGCCGTGCGTTGGGGTCGGCGCTCCATGCCACGTTCGGCGCTTGGGGCGATCACCGGCGCGGGCGTCCCGTTCCTGCTCGTGGCCTACATCCAGCGCAAGGGGCCGGGCACCGTCTGCTGGCACACCGCCACAGCCAGCGGATGCGATGAGTATCTCGATCCCCGCCCGTGGCTCGTCATCGGTCTGCTGCTCACGCTCGGCGGCATCGCCGCGTTCCTCCTCGCCCGAGCCGGACAGCGACGGCTTCGGCTCTAGCCTCCGCCGTCAGGCTGCGAGGCCGTGCCCTCTTTCGGGAGCGTTGATCGCCCCCTCGTCGACGAGGCTCACGAGGGCCGCCACGACCTGCGGGTCGAACCGGCTCCCCGCCCCCCGCACGATCTCCGCGCGGGCTGCGGCGGTGTCGAGGGCCGGTCGGTCGAGCCAGTTGGTGAGCGCGTCCGTCCACGCCTCGGCGACGGCGACGACGCGGGCTTCGATGCTGATGTCGCGGCCCGCGGTGCCGGACGGATAGCCATGGCCGTCGAAGCGCTCGTGATGCTGGCCCACGATCGGAGCGAGATCGCGTGTCTCCGGGAACGCCTCGAGCATCTCCACCCCGGCGCGGACGTGTTCGCGCACGGCGCTCCGCTCGGCGGCCGTGAGCCGACCGGACTTCGCCAAAATGGCGGGCGGCACGCCGATCTTGCCCACGTCGCGCAGGCGAGCGGCCGCAAGGCAGCGGCGCCGCTGGTCGACGCTCACGCCGAGCTCGCCACACAGGCTGTCGGCGACACCGACGATCGCGCAGTCCGGCGTCGCGCTGCCTGCGGCGGCGTACCGGTCGGCAAGCGCCTCAAGGCTCCGAAGGACGCTGGTCTCCGGGATCGGGATCGCCGCCTCGGGCGACGTGCCGGCGCCGACGTCCACGCGGTTTCGGCCCATGTCCTTGGCCTGGTAGAGCGCCCGGTCCGCGATCCGCACGAGCTCGGTGCTGCTCGCCGCGTGCTCCGGCATGCATGCGCCGCCGATCGAGACGGTGACGGGCACCGCGGTCCCTTCGACCTCGATCGGCTCCGCCGCCACCGCCCGTCGGCAGCGCTCGGCGATATCGGCCAGCTGGGCGGGGCGGACGCCGTGGGCGAGCACGCCGAACTCCTCCCCGCCGAGTCGCGCCAGCACGTCGAGCGGGCGCAAGCACGCCGCCAGCCTGCGGGTGACGTGGATCAGCACCTCATCGCCGAACGGATGCCCGTAGCCGTCGTTCACGACCTTGAAGTGATCGATGTCGACCACGAGGAGCCCGAACGGCGCGCCGCGCTCGGCTGCGTTCCGCGCGGCCGCCGCGAGGCGCTGCTCGAACGCACGACGGTTGGGAACGCCCGTCAGGACGTCGGTCTCGGCGAGCCTGTGCATCTCGGCGGCGAGACGGCCGCGGTCGCGGACCGTGAGCTGAAGCCGCAAGAGGAGGAGCGCCAGGCCGATCAGCGCCGCCAGCACTCGCACCGGTGCCGTTCGGATTGCGGTCGAGTCGGCGAGGGTCACGACGATCAGCGCCGTCACGACGCCCGTCCCGACCCACGTGCTCGTCGACCAGAGCCGCGAGCTGCGCCGGCGCTCGACGCCGAGCAGGAGCGCAACGCATCCCGCGATCATGATGACCCAGCTCGCCTGCCAGTCCGTGTAGAGCCAGCTCCCGTCCGCGATGCCGCGAACATTGACCAGGTACGCGTAGGCGAGCCAGGCGGCGGACTGGGCGACGGTGCCGATGACGATGAGGCGGACGCCGAACGGGAGCCGCCGGTCGACCGTCAGGGTGGAGAAGGTCGCCCAGACGCCGGCGACGAGGACCAGCGCGGTCTCGACGTCGGCCACTGCGGAGGCCAGGTCCAGCCCGCCGTGGATCTGCGGTCGCAGAACGAACGCGAATGCCGTGTAAATGATGAGCAGCGCGACCATCGAGGAATCGAGGGTCTGACGCCAGCGGCGAAGCGGCGAGCCGAACTGCGTCCACAGGGCCGGGAAGATCGCGCTTGCGCTGGACAGGTAGAAGACGTCCGCAAGTGACGGCACCGGCGGCGAGTGCAGGATGAGCACGAGCACGGCCCACGTGATGTCGCCGCAGAGGCCCATGAAGGTCGAGGCGGCCAGGAACCAGCAGAACCGGCGAGTGCGGCCGGTCGTGCGCCGTCCGGCCAGGACGAGCATGACCGCCGTCAGTGCCTCGAGTTGCGGGAACACGAGGTCGCCCAGAATCTTGCCGCTCGTCCCGGCAGGCGCGACGAGGCGAGTCGCCGCGAAATAGGCCGCGACCTCGGCGGCGCCGAGCCAGCACACGAGGACGAACCATCTATTGCGCCGGTCCGTCACGGACCGCACCTCTTCTTTGTCGTCGTACCTCAGTGGACGGCGCCGAATCGGCACCTGCTCAGGTAGTCGGACGAAGATGGCGGTGCACCCATCGGGTTTTCCTCAGATCTCGTTGCGGGGAATCCGCAAGGGCATGTCCCATTCAACCCGGGGCACCATTCGCCGAGAAGAAGGGGGTGACGCTCACGACCAGTCTCAGGCGGCTGCATCCACTGGTTCAGCGTGGGATCGCCGACGTGCGCATTCGGGCGGCGGCGCGGCTGGCGGCGACCACGCTCTGCCTGGCCGTCTTCTCGCTCGCCGGGATGGGGATCGCGCTGCGGGCCTTCTCGACGGCCTCCTACCAGGTGGGCCCCGCGCAGATGTCGATCTCGACGAGCTTCGCGGATCATGGAAGCGTCGACGTGTACGTCCCGATCGTCGACTGGGGCGTCCGCGCCGAGCCGTACACCGCACCGATCCGCATGTCGGCCACTCTGGTGTCGGTCAACCGCGCGGCGGCGCTGCGCACGCTCCAGACTCCGGACGATGCCCGCGCCCGCCTCACCGCGGTCGAGGACGGAGCCCCGGCCGCCGTGCGCGACGCCCTCCGCCGGGCGGCGCTGCTCGTAGTCCTCGGCGGCATCGCGGGCGGCCTGGTGGGCGGTCTGGTGCTGCACGCCGTCAGGCCCCGCCGGCGCGTGCTCCTCCTCGGCGCGGCGGCCGGGCTGACGGCGGCGGTCTGCACCATCGCCGTCTGCGCGCTGACCCTCAGGTCTCCCGACTACGGGGTGTTCCGCCAGCCGACGTTCTATGCCCACGGCGGCGATCTTCCCCGCCTTCTCGCGCTCTCCGACAGGCTCACGGCGGCCGGCGACTCGTACCAGTCCAGCTACCAGCAGGCGCTGACCGGGCTCGACACCCTGGTCGCCGCCGCGGCCGGCGACCGCCCGGCCGTCGAGGAGCGGTCGTTCATGGTCGCCTCGGACATCCACGCCAACTTCCTCACGCTGCCGGCCTTCGCCCGCTACTCCGACCACCGGCCGGTGTTCCTGGTCGGCGACTTCGCCCTCCAGGGCACGCCCATCGAGGCGTCGATCGCCCAGCGGGCCGCGACCCTCGGCCACCCGACCGTGGTCGTGTCAGGAAACCACGACTCGCCCGTGGTGATGCAGAGCCTGGCGGAGGCGGGAGCGATCGTCCTCACCCACGCTGGGCGCCTCGCGGCCGACGGCACCGTGCACGGCTCGGCGGTCGAGTCGGTCGCCGGCCTGCTCGTGGCGGGGTACGAGGATCCGCTCGCGTCGCAGGCGGGGAGCCTGGGCCACCGGCTCGACCTGACGCCGGCCGAGCTCGCCGACGAGACGACGACGGTCGAGGCATGGTTCGACGGCCTCTTCCCGCGGCCCGACATCGTGCTGGTGCACGACTTCCGCGTCGCCGAGGCGCTGCGGTTGCACGTGGCCGCGGAGGACGGGGCGCGGCTCATCATCCTCACGGGACACGACCATCGCCAGCACGTCGACCGCACGGGCAACGTGGTCGAGGTCGACGGCGGCACCCTCGGAGCCGGCGGCGTCTTTGCGGTGGGGCATGCCTCGGCCGGGTTCGCCGAGGTTCACCTGATGCCCGACGGATGGCCCGCCGCGGTCGACCTGATCTCGGCCGACCCCATCTCGGGTGACGCGTCGGCGCGCCGGATCGCGCTCGACGAGACGCCCTAGGCGCGCGGGTCGGAGCGGGCGTGAAGCTCACCCTTCAGGCGTCCGCCGCCGTCGTCGTTCACCACGTATGCGTCGACGCCGTGGCTGATCGCCAGCGCCCGCCGGTCGGCGTCGATGGTGGGCGAGACGACGACGACGCGGGCCGCGGGGTAGGCCGCTCGAACATCCCCGATCGAGTCCAGATCGAGACGGCCCTCGGTGTGGGCGCCGACGAGGACGACGTCGGGATGCGTCAGCGCCGCCGTCCTGATCGCGTCGCCGACGGTCTCGGCCCCCCAGGCGACGCCCACCTCCGGGTGGTGGTCGACGATCGTGCGGATCTCCTCCCGGCGCTCGGCATCGGCCTCGACGATGAGGACCCGGACGCCGGGACTGTCGGGTGTCTGCGGACTGGTGATGGCCCACCTCCCAGGCTCGAGACGGTCGCTTTGGACTCTACTCCGACGGCGACGCCGCTCGTCGGCGATGATGCCGCGATGCATGACGATCTCTGGTCGGTGCTCGGCCCGCTCGAGGCCGAGGTGGACCGGTACGAGCTCGAGGCGCAGGAGCTTGCGACGCCCGGGTTCGTGCGCCAGTCGACGACCGTCGTTCTGACCGGCGCGGGCGCCGAAGGTCGTGGCGAGGACGTCTCGTACTCGCCCGACGACCAGGCTGCGCACCGCCGCCTCGAGCCGCTTCCGCTCAGCGGCAGGCGGACGCTCGCCGAGTGGAGCGGCCTCCTCGACGAGCAGGATCTGTTCCCCGAGGAGACAAAGCAGCACGCGGCCCGCGATTACCGCCGCTGGGCGTACGAGAGCGCGCTCCTCGACCTCGCGCTCAACCAGGCGGGGGCGACGCTGGGCCAGGCGGTCGGCCGGCCGTACGCGCCGCTGCGGTTCGTGGTCTCGTCGAACCTCGACGCGGCGCTGTGGCTCGAGCTCTACCCGGACGTCGAGATGAAGGTCGACGCCGGTGCGGAGTGGGGGCGGCCCGACTTCGAGCGGGTGGCCGCGGCGGGCATCGTCCGCGTCGTCGACATCAAGGGCCAGTACGGGGCGGACTATCCGCAGGGAGAGCGAGACGAGGCCGGCCTGGTTGCGCTGGCCGCCGAGATCCTGCCCGAAGCGATCATCGAAGACCCGTCGACCGAGCCGCACGTGCTGCCCGCGATCGCGGTAGCCGCCGACCGCATCTCGTTCGACGCGCCGGTCCACGCCGTGGCCGACCTCGCGGGCCTGCCGCCGATCAGGCACCTGAACGTGAAGCCGTCGCGGTTCGGCACGGTCGAGCGGCTGTGCGCATGCCTCGACCATTGCCGCCGGGAGGGCATCGCGATGTACGCCGGAGGCCAGTTCGAGCTCGGCGTGGGCCGCGCCCAGATCCAGGCGATCGCGAGCCTGTTCTACCCGAACGGCCCCAACGACTGCGCCCCCGGCGGCTACAACGCGCCGGAGCCGACTGCCGGCCTCCCGGTGAGCCCGCTCGACGAGTCGGCGTGGCGCGGCATGACGGCGTTCTGAGCCGACCCCGGGGCGGGCCGCTTCACCACGGTTTCATCCGCGAAGCGTTAGCTTTGCACCGTGGCCACCGTCGAGGCAGAGGGGCTGACCCGCAGGTACGGGTCGGTTCTCGCCGTCGACCAGCTGACGTTCGCGGTCGAGGAGGGTCGCATACTGGGCGTCCTCGGGCCGAACGGCGCCGGCAAGACGACGGCCATCCGGATGCTGACGACGATCCTGCGCCCCTCGTCCGGGCGGTTCGCCGTCGCCGGCGTCGAGGGCACGCACGAACGTGATGTGCGGACCAGGATCGGCGTGCTCCCGGAGAGCGCCGGATATCCCGCTCGCGAGACCGCGGAGGAGTACCTCGCCTACCACGCTCGCCTGCACGGCCGCCGGCCCGGCGAGGCGTCGGCGACGGCGCGCGGGCTCCTGGCCGACGTCGGCCTCGCCGGCCGCGCGAGGGCGCTCATCGAGACGTACAGCCGCGGCATGCGGCAGCGGCTCGGGATCGCCCGGGCGCTCGTCAACGACCCGGCGGTGGTGTTCCTCGACGAGCCGACGCTGGGGCTCGACCCGCAGGGCCAGCGCGACGTCCTCGACATGGTCGGCCGGATGGCGAGCGAGCGGGGCGTGACCGTGCTCCTCTGCACCCACCTCCTGGACGAGGTGGAGCAGGTGTGCAGCGATGTGCTCATCCTGAACCACGGCCGGGTGGCGGCGCTTGGCCCGGTCGGCGATGTCGTCCGCCGGGCCGCAGCGCCCCGGAGCGCGCGCCTTCGCACCGACGCCGCCGGCTGCGACACGGCGATCCGTCTGCTCGGCGCGCTCGATGCCGTGAGCACGGCGGTGGCCGCACCCGGCGGTCGCCCCGGGGAGGTGGCGCTCACGTTCCCGGCGTCGGCCGACGCCCAGACCGCCGCCGCGGCTGCGCTTCGGGCGCTGCTCGACGCCGGCATCCCGGTGGCCGAGTTCTCGCTCGAGGGAGGCCGGCTGAGCGACGCCTTCCTCGAGGTGGTGTCGCAGTGAGCGCGGCCTGGGCGATCGTGGCGCAGCGCGAGCTCGCCGACCTCTGGCTGCGGGGCCGCGGCTTCGCCTTGCTCGTCGCCTACAGCGTGCTCCTCAGCGCGACGACCTACCTGGTCGCGACGAACCAGGCGATCAACTTCATCGAGCAGCGCGAGGCCGTCGGCCTGACGCTCCAGGTCGCCGTGGCGGTGGGCGCGCTGCTCTCGATGCTGGCCGCCGCCGATGCCGTGAGCGGCGAGCGAGACCGAGGCAGCCTCGAGACGCTGCTCCTGGCGCCCATCCCGCGGTGGCAGCTCCTGGTCGGGAAGGGCGTCTCGGCGCTCTCGCTGTGGGTGGCGGCGTTCGCCGTGGCCATCCCGTACGTCTGGTTCCTGGGCCACGGCATCGACTTGGTGGCGGTGCCGCTGACCGCCGGGCTCGTCGTCGGCACGCTGCTCGCGGTGGCGTTCGCGGGGCTGGGCCTGGCCGTCAGCTCGGCATCGGCGACGAGCCGGGTCAGCCTCGCCGTCTGCATGCTGGTGCTGCTGGCGCTCTACGTCCCCACGCAGTTCCCGGTCGGCGCGACCACCGGTTGGCTGGCCGAGCTGCTCCAGCGGTTCAACCCGCTCACCGCCGGGCTCCACTTCCTGGGCCGGCTCGTGATCGACGGCCAGAGCGCCGCCGAGGAGCTGTCGTGGCTGGCCGCGCCGCTGGTGTTCGTCATCGCCGCCGTGCTCGCGAGCGCGATCGCGGCCGGGCGCCTTCGGCTCTCAGGGGTGGGGGAGTGACGGCGCGCTCGCTGGCCGCGGTCATCCTCGCGGCGATGCTCGCGCCGCCGGCCGCGCTCGGGGCCGAGGCGCCGCCCGACATCGCGGTCGACCGGACATCGGTGTTGGTACGGCTCGGGACGACTTTCGCGTTTACGTCGACGCTCTCTGCGGG
>JBOHBE010000374.1:0-3361 GCA_050698235.1 Gaiellales bacterium | reverse complement strand
CGCGGTCATCCTCGCGGCGATGCTCGCGCCGCCGGCCGCGCTCGGGGCCGAGGCGCCGCCCGACATCGCGGTCGACCGGACATCGGTGTCGGTACGGCTCGGGACGACTTTCGCGTTTACGTCGACGCTCTCTGCGGGGGCCGCCGAGACCGGGCCGCTCGTCGCCCACCTGAACGTGGTCTCGCTCGATCGATCCGAGTACGTCGACCCGGAGGACTGGTCGACCCATCGCACGCGCTATCTCGGCTCGGTCGCCCCGGGCACCTCGAGGTCGATCCGATGGTCCGTCAAGGCGGTGAGCTCGGGCCCGATCGCGATCTACGTGACAGCAGTCCCAGCTGGCGGCTCCGGGACGATCGCGGTCGGCCCTGCGCTCCACGTCCAGGTTGCCGACCGCCGGACGCTCAACAGCGACGGCGTCGTGCCGCTGGCGCTCGCAGTTCCGGGGGTGCTCATCGTGGCCGCCGTCGCGACGCGCCGCCGCTTCGGCGCCGGCTAGCCCACGAGGCCCGACAGCGCGCGCTCGATGACGTCGAGGTCGGCCGGGTCGAGCCGGTCGAGGAACCGCTCGGCGACGGCCGCGCGATGGTCGACGCGGGCGTGGGCGTAGCGCTCGGCGCCGAGCGGGGTGAGCGTGACGAGGGTGACGCGCCGGTCTTCGGGGTCGGCGATCCGCTCGACGAGCCCGGCCCGCGCCATCCGGTCGACCACCCCGGTGAGGCCGCTCTTCGAGATGACGACGGCGTCGCCGAGCTCGCGCATCGACAGCCGCCGGCCAGGCACGGCGTGCAGGTGAAGCAGGACGTCGTACCACCGCAGCGAGAGCCCGTGACGACCCTGGAGGTCAGCTTCGATGTCGGCGCAGACGGATGCGTGCGCCTCGAAGAACATCTGCCACGCCCGCCAGTGCGGGTGGCGGCGGGGATCGGTGGGTTGCACGGCCATGGGCGATGTGGTTAGATAGTACGTATACGGATAATCCGTATACAGACCATCGGGGACACTACCACGGAGGAATGCGATGTACGCCCAGGTGATCAGGTTCGAGGACGGTCCGTCCGACCTCGACGATGGCATCGCGCACGTGCTCGACGAGGTGGTGCCCGTCGCGACGGCGAGCGACGGCGTCGAAGGGGTCTGGCTCGTCGACCGCGAGGCCGGCGTCCGGCTCTCGGTGATGCTGTTCGACGATGAGGACGCTGCCCAGGCCGTGTTTGCCGCCGTCGGGGAGCGCCGCGCGGCCGATCCCGATCGCAACCGGCCGAAGCCGGTGAGCTCGTCGCGGTTTGAGGTCTACGCGTCGACGCAGCGAAAAATTGGTGCCTGACCCCGAATTTGCAGGGGGTCCGTCCGATCGGATCCCTAGCATGCGACCATGGACGCACGTCGCGACACGCTTGCCATGGCCATCGACCTCCGGCTCGCCGATCTGTGGGCCGAGATCTTCGACCTGGGCAACCAGCCGATAGACCACGAGCTCCTCGGGTGGCTCCTGAGGGCGGCATACGGACAGGGCTATACCGACGCCCTGCGCGAGACCCGGCGGGGCCAGCTGTGCCTTGATCTGGGGTATCGCGTCCCCGACCGCGCGGCGTAATCGCGTCGGCCCGGCTCCGGTCGGGCCGATGGTACCCTGACGCCCATGACCGGTCGGCCTCGCCTCGTCATCGCGCTGGTCGTTGCCTCCCTCCTGGCCGTCTTCCTGGTCTACCAGGGGTTCGTGAGCTCCGGGACGCTGCTTGTGAGCGTGTCGCAGCTCCGCACTGACCGCGACGGCGCCGCCCACAAGAAGGTCACGCTCACCGGTGTCGTCGTCCAGGCGTCGGGGACCAGCAGCCCGCTCAACTTCGTGCTCCGCGACGACTCATCGGCGGCGACCGTGCCCGTCGCGTACAAGGGGTCGGTGCCTGACGCGTTCAAGACGACGCGGCACGTCATCGTGAGCGGACAGATGCGCGACGGCGTCTTCGTCGCCGAGCCGGACACGCTGCTCACGAAATGCCCGAGCAAGTACTCATCGGGCGGCTCGGGAGCCTGATGCTGCGGGCGGCGCGGTGACGACGCTCGGCAGCGTCGCCCTCTACCTCGTCTTCGCGCTGACGGTCTACGCGTGCGTCGCCGGGATCCTCGCCGGCCGGCGAGGCGATCGCCGCCTCATGCGAAGCTCGCGCAACGCGTTCACCGCCGCGCTCGCGGCGACGCTTGTGGCGGTCGTGGCCGTCGAGTACGCGCTCGTGACGCACGACTTCTCGCTGGCGGTGGTCGCCGAGCACACCAGCCGGCGGCTCCCGACCGGCTACACGCTGAGCTCGCTCTGGGCCAGCGAGGCCGGGTCGCTGCTCCTGTGGCTGGCGGTGCTGACCGGGTCGTCGGCGCTCGCGCTGCGCCAGAATCGCGAGCGAAACCGCGAGCTCATGCCGTGGGTCGCCGCCGTCCTCGGCGGGATCGCGGCGTTCTTCGCCGGCCTGGCGGCGTTCGTCTCGTCGCCGTTCGCCCACGTCGCGGGCACCGTCCCGGCCGACGGAGCCGGGCTCGACCCGTCGCTCCAGAACCCCTACATGGTGGCCCATCCGCCGATGCTCTACCTGGGCTACGTGACGATGTCGATCCCGTTCGCGTTCGCGATGGCCGCGCTTCTGACCGGCCGCACTGACGCGCGCTGGCTCGTGTCGGTCAGGCGCTGGACGCTCGTGAGCTGGGCGGCGCTCGGCACGGGCATGCTGCTCGGCGCGCACTGGGCCTACGTCGAGGTCGGATGGGGCGGCTACTGGGCGTGGGATCCCGTCGAGAACGCGGCGCTCATGCCCTGGCTGGCCGCCACGGCGTTCCTGCACTCGGTCATCGTGCAGGAGAAGAAGGGGATGCTCAAGGTTTGGAACATGGTGCTCGTGAGCGCCGCGTTCTCGCTTGCCCTCTTCGGCGACTTCCTCACGCGCAGCGGGGTCGTCCAGTCGGTGCACTCGTTCGTGCAATCTCCGGTCGGCCCGTACCTGCTCGGGTTCATCGCAGTGGTGCTCGCGTTCGCGACGACGCTCATCATCTGGCGGCTGCCGCTGCTTCGGGCCGACCACCGGCTCGAGTCCGTGGTCTCGCGCGAGGCGACGTTCCTCTTCAACAACCTCCTGCTCCTGGCGCTCGCGTTCGCGGTGCTCTGGGGCGTCATCTTCCCGATCCTGAGCGAGGCGGTCCGCGGCGTGCGCTCGACCGTGTCGACGCCCTACTACGACTTCTTCCTGGTCATCTTCGGGCTGCCGCTCCTGGCGCTCACCGGCATCGGGCCGTTGATCGCGTGGCGGCGGGCGTCGCCCGACAGCCTCATCCGCACCTTCCGCTGGCCGGTCATCTCGGCGGCCTCCGGCGC
>JBOHBE010000373.1:0-14443 GCA_050698235.1 Gaiellales bacterium | reverse complement strand
CGCGGCCGAGGCTCAGAGGGATCAGGTCGCCCCCAGCCCCGGCAGCGTGACGCATCAGCTCAAGGTGCGCGTCCCCGATGTCGACGCCGCGTTCGCCCGGGCCCGCGATCACGGCGCCGCGGTGGTGGAGGAGCCGACGACCCACATGTACGGCGAGCGGTCGTGCGTCCTCGAAGATCTCGCCGGCCACCACTGGGAGCTCACGCAAACGGTGCGCGACGTCGAGCCCGAAGAGTGGGGCGGCGTCACGGTCGCGCCGTGGTGACGGCGAAGCGGCGCCTCAGGCCGCGAGGCCGGACCCGGCAAACGCGACGGTAAGCCAGATCGCCAGGCGACGGCGAAGCCGCGCCCGCACACGCCGGCGGTTCGAGATTCCAGAGCTGCCCATCATTCTCGCCTCCTCCACCTTTCTTGTTACAAAAGAGACGTGGCTTGGCGGCGGATTCTTCCGTCCGAGGGCCGCCTCCCGGGCGGGGAGGCGACCCTCACGGATCGGAGTTCAGCGCGTGAGCGCCGGGGCGGCTTCGCGAATGGGGGCCAGGAAGGCCGTCAACTCCGCGAGCATCGCGTCGGGAGCTTCCTCGGCGACCCAGTGGCCGGCTCCGGGGATGACCACGCCGTGCACATCATCGGCGAGCGGCTCCATGATCTTCCCGACGTCGGCGCCGTAGCTTCGTTCCCCGCCGATCGCCAGGACGGGCATCGAGAGCGGCCGCGTCGTGCGCTCGGCGTTCTGTGCGAGCGTCGCATCCAACGCCCGGTAGAACCCGATGCTGCCGGGCAGGGCGCCGGGCTCCGAAACGCGACCGACGTAATACGCGATCGCGTCCTCGGGCACATTCCCGCCCTGGATCGCGAACTCGTAGCCGAAGAAGACGTCCTCGCGGCCCGGGATCAGCTGCTCGGGCACCTTCTCGACCCGGCAGAACGGGATGTGCCAGAGCCGGTCGTTGACCGGGGAGGGGACGAACACGGGCGGCGAGTGGCTCGCCACCGGCGGCCCCGGGATCTCGGCGAGCGCGATGCGCTCGACCCGGTCTGAGTGATCCGCGGCCAGCGCGTAGCCGATCGCGAATCCCGTGTCATGGCCGACCACGGAGAACCGCTCGTGGCCGAGCGCATCCATCAGCCCGACAAGGTCAGCGGCGAGGGTGCCGGTGTCGTAGCCGTCGGCGGGCTTGTCGGACAGGCCGATCCCTCGCTGGTCGACCGCGATCACCTCGAAGTCGCGGGCGAGCGCCGGCATCAGGAGTCGCCAGGCGTACCACGTCTCGGGCCACCCGTGCACCAGGAGCAGCGGCGGGCCGTCACCTCCGATGACCGCGTGCAGCTGCACGTCACCGGTATCGACGTACCGGCTGGTGAAGGTGTCCGCGAACCCGTCGGGGAGGTTCGGCGCGCCGAGAACGGATCCGGGCCCCTCCGGGGTGGACCGTGCGGAGGATGAGTTCATGGAGCGTCTCCTTTCGCGAGACCTGACGGGGGTTGTTTGAGGCACGAAGCCTGAACGGCTCGCGTCTGCACCGGGCGACCCCGTCGAAGACCGGTGCAGGAAGCCAGAAGCCTTGAGTGTGCCTGTCGCCCCCACCATGTCGTCGCAAGGAGGCTGCGTACTCATCCCGATGAGGTGAACCGGCGTCGACTCGTGCCAAACACCACTTGCACGATGGACGCGCGACAGCGATCTCGAGGTGGCCTATGGGCAGCTGAAGAGCGTTTCGCCGTTCGTACAGGTATCGGTGCCGCTCCCACCGTGGAGGGTGTCGATATCCGGGCCGCCGTCGAGGGTGTCGTCCCCGCTGCCTCCCTTGAGGATGTCGGCTCCCGGGCCGCCGGCGAGCGAGTCGTTGCCATCGCCCCCGTCGACGCTGTCGTTCCCACGCCCGCCGAACACGTGGTCGTCGTCAGCATGCGTCACGATGACGTCGTCGCCTCCGCGGCCGCGGATCGACGCTGGACCGAACACGTTGATGGTGTTGGGGCCGTCCGTTCCGACCACGGTGGTCGGAATCCCTCCGACAAAGACGTCTTCTATCTGGTGCAGGCGATCGCGGCCGCCGTCGAAGAGGCCGACGCCGGTCGTGAGGTTGATGGTGATGGGCAGGCGGTTCGTGAAGCTGGTTGTGATGGTGTCGATGCCTCGCCCGCCCCGGATCGAGTCATCTCCGGCGTCCAGAACGATCAGATCTGCTGTCTCGCCGCCGCGAAGGTCGTCGTCACCGGGACCGCCGAGGATCGTGTCGTCCCTCGCCCCGCCACTGATGAGATCGCGACCCTGGCCGCCCAACAGAAAGTCAGAGCCCGCCCCTCCGAGGATCCGGTCATCGCCGCGCCCGCCGACCGCCAGGTCTTGGCTACGGGAGCGCTGTCCAAGGATGACGTCGTCGCCGTGTCCGCCGAAGAGCCTGTCGGACCCACCGCCACCCTCGATGCGATCTCGCCCGTCACCGCCGCACACGACGTCATTGCCGCCCAAGCCACGGATGACGTCGTCTCCGCCGAACGCCACGATCACGTCTCGGCCGACGGTGCCCGTCAAGACGTCCGCGCCCGGGGTGCCGACCAGGGTCGCAGGCTCATGGTCGCTGCAGAGCGCGACGACCTGCGTCAGCCCGCTGGCGGGGAACGCCAGCCAGCCGGCCATCACCACAGAGAGCGCAACCAGCCGAACGACACGACGCACGTTGAACACAGACCGTGCGCAGCTCCAACCGCCGGGCACGAGACCACGAGACGAACCGACCTGCATCGCTGCCCCCGATCGTCGGAGCCGCCGACTCTACGCCACAATCGCCACAATCACAACTCCGGGCAGCCCAGGACGACCGGAGAACAGTGAGAGCCGCCGCGCGGATTCGAACCGCGGACCCCTTCATTACGAGTGAAGTGCTCTGCCAGCTGAGCTACGGCGGCGCGGCTCGAAAGGATAGCCCAGCGCCGGTCCGGCGCGGGCGTCGGTAAGGTCCGGCGCATGCTCACCCTCGTCACGGGCGCCACCGGCTATCTCGGCGTCGACCTCGTTCGCGTCCTCCGCGCCCAGGGCCGGGACGTCCGCGCCATGGCGCGATCGGACGCCGGCACAGCGCGGCTCGACGGCCTCGGCGCCGACGTCGTGCGCGGCGACGTGACCGTGCCCGACACGCTCGGCCCCGCGTGCGACGGCGTGAGCCGGGTCTTCCATCTGGCGGGGGTCGTGGCCCACCGCGCCCGCGACGACGACCGCCTGCGGTCGGTGAACGTCGACGGCGCCCGGAACACGCTCGCCGCTTGCCGCGCGGCCGGAGTGGAGCGGGTCACCTTCGTCTCGAGCGTGTCGGCCGTCGGCCCGGCGGCAGGCCCTGCGCACCCGCGCGACGAGGGTGCCTGGATGATCGACGGCGACGACGGCCGGCCCGACTTCCGCTACGCGCGCTTCAAGGCCGCCGGCGAGCAGCTCGCGCTCGAAGCCGCGGCCGACGGCCTCGACGTCGTCGTCGCGAACCCAGGGTTTGCGATCGGCCCCGGCGACGTCCACCGGGTCTCGTCGTGGCCCGTCGAGGAGTATCTGCGAGGACGCCTTCGGTTCACGATCGACGGCGGCCTCTCCTACGTCGACACGCGCGACATCGCCACCGGCCTCCTGCTCACCGAGGAGCGCGGCCGGACCGGCGAGCGCTACATCCTGACGAACGACGACGGCAACCTCTCGCATCGCGACTTCTTCGCCCGCATCGGAAGCGTCACCGGGAAACCGCGCCGGCAGATCCATCTATCGAAGGGCATCGCCCGACCCCTCCTCCGCGCCGGCACCGCGCTTCGCCTGCCCCTGCCACTCGATGCGGACGAGCTGGCCTCGAGCTCGCGATGGTGGTTCTATACGGCGGCGAAGGCACGCCGGGAGCTCGGCTTCGAGACGCGGCCGCTCGACGAGACAATCCGCGACACCGCGAACTGGCTACTCACGGATGGATACCACCGCCACTGAGGAGGAGATGACCGATGGCAGTCAAGCTCCATCGTTGCAGCGCGATGTGGGTCAAGATCAACGGCCACCCGTGCTGGAAGGCGCAGAAGGCGCTCGACGAGGCCGGCGTCGACTACGAGCTCGTGCTCCATTCCGGACTGAGATTCCGCCGTCCCGAGGTCGCCGAGATGACCGGCGGCGCCAAGGCCTTGCCGATCATCGAGTTCGAGGACGGCACGCTCCTGGGCGATTCCACGGTGATCGCCGAGCGTGCCCAGGCGGGCACGCTGCTGCCGAGCGCCCCGGCCGCCTAGGCGGTCATCGGGATCTGCGTCTCGATCACGGGCTCGATCCGGCCGAAGATGTCGTCGAGGCTCGGACCCGTGATCGTGAGGCCGTGGTTCTTCAAGCCCACGATGGCGCGGCCCGGCTCGGGCGCGCGGCGGATGATCTCGGCGACCGCGGTCGCCAGCTCGGCGGTGCCGCACGGGAAGTTGAACTCGGTCGCCTCGACGCCGGGGATCCACGCGTGCACGTGGACGATCGCGCCCACCTGCGGATGCTCGCGGTAGATCATCCAGTGCTCGATCGCATCGACCGACGCACGCCGCGGCTCGACGCCCGGCGGCACTGACAGCACCATCCGCTCATTTGGCCGGTCGTAGTCGGTCACCATCAGGATGTCGCGCCCGACCTCGCGCAGGTTCGACTTGTCGACGCCTGAGGCCGACATCCAGAAGCGGCGGTCGTCCTTGCGCGCCGACAGGTTGCCGTACGAGAGGCCGCCGATCCCGTAGACGAGCTTGATCCAGCGCATGTCGTCGGGGGTGACCAGGTCCTCGAGCGGGAACGGCGCCGGCAGGAGACCCAGCGCGTCGAGCCGGCGGCCCGCGTGGAAGAGCGCCTCGGTTTGCTCGTCGCCGTCCCACAGGTCGGGCTCGAGGTCGGTCTCGAAGTGGTTGTCGATCACGAGGCGCGACGTCGCCAGCGGCTCGATCCGGTCGAAGAGGGCCCGCACCCACGCCTCGGGATCCCCGGGATCCGGGACGGAGTAGAACCCCTGCTCAGGGGTCACGAAGTAGCAGGCATCGCCGGGCACGACCAGCATCGCGATGTTGGCGAGGGCCCGGACGAGCATCGGGTACTCGGCGCGCAGGACGTCGTCGGGGCGGTCGGCCAGGTGGTGGACGGCGATGACGTACGTCGACCGCTGCCGGCGGCGGAAGGGCTTCGGGTCGTCGGGGTCGATGAAGTTGAAGACGCAGGCCGCATTCGGGTCGGCGCCCTCGACGAACTCGTAGCCGCGCCGCTCCCACTCCGCGCGCAGCGCGTGGCGGAACGGCTGGAGGGCCGGCTCGTTGCCCTGCCCCCAGAAGGCGACGTCGGTCATCCGGCCACCTCGACGACCTCGTCCAGCTTGACCTCCATCATCGTCCTTCCGTCCATCTCCACGACACATGCGTCGCGAAGGACCTCGTAGCTTCGCACGATACCCTTCCCCCCCGGTGTTGCCACGGTGCGCCCCACCGCCGGCGCCCGATCGCGAAACGACCGGTAGAGCGGATGTTCGAACGCAAGACAGCAGCGTAGCCGTCCGCACAGGCCCGTGATGCGCCCGGGGTTCATCGGAAGCTGCTGATCCTTCGCCATGCGAAGCGTGATCGGCTGGTCGTGACACGGGTACCGGGCGCTGCACATCTGGTTCGTCCCGCACAGGCCCACCGCGCCGCACAGACGGCCCTGCTCGCGCGGGCCGACCTGGCGGATGTCGACGCGCCGCTTCAGGCGCTCGCCGAGGTCGGTCTGAAGCTCCCGGGTGTCGGGGCGCTCCTCGGCCGAGAAGGCGAAGGTGATGCGCGAGCCGTCGAAGGTCACCTCGGAGGAGAGGGGCTTCAGCTCGAGGTCGTGGCGGCGCGAGAGCTCGCGGAAGAGGAGCATCCCGCGCTTGGCCTCGACCCGGTTCTGCTCGATCACCTGCTGGTCGGCCGGGACAGCACGACGGACCACGCGCTTGAGCGGCCCGGCGAGCGACTCGTCGGGTACCTCGCGCTCGGTCTCGACGACGCGGCCGTACTCGCGCCCCCGGGCTGTCTGGCAGATGACGCGCTCGTCCCAGCGAAGCTCCAGCCCGCCTGGGTCGAACGAATAGACCTTGCCGCCAGGCTGAAAGACGACGCCGACGACTGTGGCCATGTGCGTTCCTCTTCGTGTGTGCTACCGGGCCTGGTGGAGGCGGTGAAACATCGCCTCGAGCCCAAGTCCCGGATGGATGTTCAACTCGAGCGACCGGCGAACATCCGCCACGACTTCGAGCGCCCGAGCAGCGTGGCCCGGAGCGCCGGCCGGGGCGGGTGAAATCTCGCCGGCGAGATCCGAGTTTACCACCGTGTCACCAGCCCCCAGGCCGACCGCCATGAGGTCGCGGTACCACGATCCGACGGTGTCGACGGCCAGGCGGAGCTCGTCCCACTCGGCCCGGCGGCCGGTGCGTTTCGCGCGATCCTCATACCGCCGTTCGAGCGCCCGCCGCTCCTTCGGGTCGTCGACCGACGCCAGCCGGTCCGTCGCCTCGGCTCCTACGCGGGCCGACTCGGCGCGGCCTCGCTCGCCCGTCGACGCCAGCACGGCGGCGGCGGCGGCCGCGGGGTCGAAGCCCGGGTCGGTGGCCGACGCGCATGCGAGGTCGAGGTACGTCCGCCGGCGTCCGGCCGAGGCGGGGTCGCTCGCCAGCTCCTCGGCCCGGGCCAGGCTGCCAAGCGCAGCGCGGGCGGCGACCGGGTCGGACACGGCCGCCTCCAGCGCGGCCACCGGGAAGCGGCGGAAGGGCACGGTCTGGACGCGCGAGAGGATCGTCGGCAGCATCCGCCTGGCATGGTCAGACACGAGCACGAAGACGCCGTACTCCGGCGGCTCCTCGAGCGACTTCAGAAGCGCGTTGGCCGACTCGTCGCGAAGCAGATGGGAGTCGAGGATGAGGTACACGCGGCGGGCCGCCTCGTACGGGCGCAGGTGCAGGTCGCGGCGGAGCCGACGGGCGCCCTCCACCAGGATGCCCTGCCCCTCCGGCTCGAGGACGAACAGATCGGGGTGCGTGCGGCGCTCGATACGACCGAGCTCGGTGTCGAGGATGGCCGCGGCGAACCGGTCGGCGTAGCGGCGCTTGCCGCTCCCCGCCGGGCCCGAAAGCAGATAGGCGTGCGCCGGGCTCGAGAGCGCGGCGTCGAGAAGGCGGGCGGCGTAGGGCTGCTCGGGGAGGCCGCCGAAGGCGCTCACAGCCCGACCGCCTGCTGCACACGGGCCGCGACGTCGTCGGGCGAACCGGCGCCGTCGACGACCACGATCCGCGCAGGATCGCGCCGGGCGACGTCGGCGAACCCGTCGGCCACCGACTCGTGGAAGTGCTCGGCCTCCGCCTCCATCCGATCGGCAACGCGGCCGAGCCGCTCCGCTGCCAGGTCGCGGGGCAGCTCGAGCAGGATCGTGCGGTCGGGCAGCAGCCGGCCAGTCGCGGCGAGGTTGATCTCGAGCACCTCGGCGACGCCCAGGCCGCGCGCGACTCCCTGGTAGGCGAGCGACGAGTCGACGTAGCGGTCGGCGATCACCGTCGCACCGCGATCGAGCGCCGGCCGGATCACCTCGGCCACGAGCTCCGCGCGCGCCGCGGCGTAGAGGAGCGCCTCGGCCCAGGGCGCGATCCGGGCAGCGGGGTCGAGCAGGAGCGCGCGGATCCGCTCGCCTGCCTCGGTACCGCCGGGCTCACGCACCGACACCACCTCACGGCCGGCGGCGCGGGCCGCCTCGGCCAGGAGGGCAGCCTGCGTCGTCTTGCCGCAGCCGTCCAGTCCTTCGAACGAGATGAACACGGCGTGATGCTAACCGCCGGAACGCGGAGGAACCCTGGGTTCCCCCGCGAGCCCCCTCCTTAAGGGCCGGCGTAGCGTTTGCCGCGATCGTCTCGTGCTCGGTTCGCACACTCGGATGCAAATTGGGGTCTGACTCCGGCTCTCGAAAAATGGTGCCTGGCCCGGTTTTTTCACGTCACAGTGGGCGGAGGTAGGCCGGCGTCGGGCCCTCGGCGCGCTCGCCCGCGATGCTCTCCAGTGCGACGCGGAGGGCGGGCGCCTTGGCCAGCCGCAGCTCGTAATCGCGATGGAACGCCCGCGCGGCCTTGAGCGCGGCGCGGCCCCGGCGCGACAGGGCGAGCCGCTTGACCCGCCGGTCCGACCGGTCGGGGTGACGTTCGACGTAGCCGCGAGCCTCCATCTCGTCGACGATCTTGCCCGCGCCCGGCAGCGTCATCCCGAGGAGCGCGGCGAGCTCGCTCAGGCTGCGGTCGCCGTCGCCGAGCACCCGGAAGACGTACCCGTACGACCGGCCGAGGTCGTCGAACCCCCGCCGGGCCAGGTCGGCGCGCATCTCGTCGACGAACGCGCCGTACGCGAGGCCGAGGAGGATGCCGAAGTCGATGTCGGTGGACACAATGATAAACCTTGGTATATGATAATCGCTGGTTCATCATATCGGAAGGAGACGACGTGCCTCTCATCGCCAAGGACACCGCCCCCACATTCACGATCCCCGGCCTCACCGTCACGGGCCTGGCCGCTCCCAGCCGCGGCGCCAGCGAGACGAGCGTCTGGCGGCTGGCGCTCGCGCCCGACACGCCCGGGACGCCGCACTCCGTCGACCGCGAGGAGATCTTCGTGGCGCTCTCCGGGAGCGCGGTGGCGACCGTGGCCGGCCACGAGCACCAGCTTGGGGCCGGCGAGGCCCTGATCGTGCCGGCCGGCCAGACGTTCGAGCTCGCCAACCCCCACGACGAGGAGTTCGAGGCCGTCGCCGTCATGCCCGTCGGCGGGCGCGCGACCCTCCCCGGCGGCGACCCGTTCGTCCCGCCGTGGGCGGAATGACCGCCCGATAGGGGGATTCGCCCGACGGCCCGGTGTGCAAGTGTGCGGCCGGGGGCAATGGGCGAGATCGTCTACGCACAGGTGCGGTTCAATCTCTACCGGCCGGGTGACTGGGTGACCATCGGCGCGGGGGTGGACGACGACGTGGTCCGGGCCGCCGCCAGCGGCCTCTACAGCCGGGTGGCGAGCCCGCGCGGCGACCTGCCCTACCGCGTCCGCGTCCATCGCGCCGCCGACGAGACCGAGGAGACGCGGGCCGCGATCGACCTGCGGATCAGCGCGGAGTGGCCGCCGCCGACGCGGTGAGATCCTCGAGCGCGTCGAGCCAGCTCTCGTAGTAGGGCTGACCCGGCCGCTCGGCGATCGCCGCCTTCAGCCGGTCGCGGAACTCGTCCCAGTCGACGCCCATCCGCTCGGCGGCGACCACGGCCATCGCGAACGCCCGCGCCTGCCAGGGCTCGGTGAAGGGCTCGTCAGCCTCGCGGTCGATCACGCCGCGGCCGCCCCCACCCTCGGGACGGCCACGCCGATCATGCAGTCGCGCGAGATGAGATCGGCGAGCTCGTCCTCGGCCATCCCGTCGGTGCCGTCGGGCCGCATCGGAAGGACGATGTAACGCAGGTCGGCGCTCGAGTCCCAGACGCGGATCTCGACGCCCTCCGGCACGTCGAGCCCGAACTCGTCGAGGACGGCGCGCGGCTCGCGCACCACCCGCGACCGGTAAGGCGGGCTCTTGTACCAGACGGGAGGGATGCCCAGGATCGGCCACGGGTAGCACGAGCAGAGCGTGCAGACGATGACGTTGTGGACCTCGGGCGTGTTCTCGACGCACCGGATCAGCTCGCCCTCCATCCCGCCGTACCCGAACTCGGCCGCCGCGGCGACCGCGTCGGCGAGCAGGCGCTCCCGGTACGCCGGGTCGACCCACGCGCGGGCGACCATGCGCGCGCCGTTCCGGGGGCCGATCTCGTTCTGGAACGCGTTCACGATCGTGTCGATCGCGTCGGTCGAGACGAGGCCCTTCTCGATGAGCACCGTCTCGAGCGCGGCGGTGCGGAGCTCCTGCGGGGTCTTCGGGCGGATGTTGTGGGAGTGGCTCATTCCTCGAAATGAGTTTCCCACAGATCGACCAGGACGATGTGCTCCTCACCCGGCTCGTCCCACAGGTCGGACGAGCGGAACGCGACGGTGTACCAGGCCTGCGCGACCTCGCGGCCTCCCTCCGTCTCGTAGATGTCGAGGATCGGCCGCGGCGCGTGGACCGACTCGATGACGCCCGGCGCGCCGCGCAGATAGGCGGGACACCGGCAGTGGCCGGGCGGAGACCGCCGCGCGACGGTGACGCTGTCGCCCGGCGCGAACCTGGGCGGCGGCGCCTCGTAGGCCGGTTCGTAGTGCGGCGTGATGTGCCGACGGACTGCCACGACCGCCTCGGCGTCGAACCGCTGCGGTACGTCCTCGCCGGCGGCGATGCGGGCGGCGGCGTCATCGAGCTCCCGGCGGGTGAAGACGCCCGACTCGACCCCGTTCAGCTCCATCGACGACAGCCAGTGCTCGTAGTACGAGGTCGTCAGATACTCGATCGCGCCCATGCGCTCGATCGAGTACCGAAACGCGGGGCCGACGTCAGAGCTCAGGTTGATGCCGTGGACACGCCCCTCCCACGGCTCGTGGAAGGGCGGCTCGTCCTCCTCGCGCACCACAGGCCCGTAGCCCTGCCTGCCGCCGAGATCGTGTACGCCGTCCACGCCGAGGACGGTAGCCGACTGCGGGAGTAGCGTTCCGGGACGGCCGTGGGCGCGATGTGGACAGATCTGCTCGACCCCGACCAGGAGGCTCTGAAGCATGCCTGCCCCGCCACCTTGCATCCGCGGGCGCTCGACCGGCTGCTGACGGCGGCGGTGGAGGGCGAGGAGCCCCGGCCGACCCTGGAGGCCCACACGGGCTACGTGTTCGGCGTCTTCCTGGTGGCGGTCGCCGTGCCGACGGAGGACGCGGTCTTCTACCAGGAGGTCGACATCCTCCTCACGCCGGAGCGGGTCGTGACGGTCAGGAAGACCCCGCCCGGCCGCGAGCCGTTCGACCCCGAGGGCGTCCGCGCGGCGATCGGCGACGACCGCACCGCCGGGATGGTCGCCTACCAGTTCGTCGACGATGTCGCCGAGAGCTACCTGAACCTGGTCGACGACCTGAACGACGAGGTCGACGAGCTCGAGGACGCGATCGCGACGTGGCCGGGGCCGCGTATCCGCGAGCGCCTGTCGGCGCTCCGCCACGACATGCTCCACATCCGAAGGACGCTCGCGCCGACACGTGACGCGGTCCGGCGGGTGGTCGACAACCGCATCGAGCTCGAGGGCGACGTCGAGGTGTTCACGCAGGACGTCGAACTGCACTTCGCCGACGCCTACGACAAGCTGCTGCGCGCGTCCGAGGCGCTCGAGCTGGCCCGCGACCTGGTCGGCGGCGCGCGGGACTACTACCAGGCGATGGTGGCACAGGACCAGAACGAGATCGTGAAGCGGCTGACCGCGGTCGCCTCGGTGCTCCTCGTGCCGACGTTCATCGTGGGGCTCTACGGCCAGAACTTCCGCGACATGCCCGAGTACCACTGGTCGTTCGGCTACGCCTGGTCGTGGGGCCTGATCATCGTCTCGACGGTCGCGCAGCTCATCTACTTCCGCCGGAAGGGCTGGCTCTAGATCGAGGTTCGATTCGAGACGCTCGACGGCCCGGCGACACGGCGTATCGCCGCCGACCTGTGCGCGATCTACCTGGCCGCGCTCGCCCAGCCGCCCTTCGGCGAGGGCCAGGAGCAGGCCGACGCGTTCGGGGCCGAGCTGGCCGACGAGGTCGAGGAACCGCGCTTCCGCTGCTGCGCGGCCCTGGCGGGCGGCGCGCCCGTCGGGTTCGCGTATGGCTGCCCCGCGTTCACCGACGAGCCGGAGGACGAGTGGACGCGCGAGCTCGTGGACTCGGTCGGCCCCGACGTGACGGAGGGCTGGATCCGGGCGCAGTTCGCGTTCATCTGGACGGCGGTGCTACCCGAGTGGCAGGGACGCGGCCTTGGCGGACGGCTCCACGACGACCTGCTCCGCACCGCGACCCAGCCGCGCGCCTGGCTCGTGACGTACCCGTTCGACTGCCCGGCGGTGCGGCTCTACCGCCGCCGCGGATGGGTCGAGCTCGGACGCGGCCCGCTGGGGATGGGCTCGGCGGAGCGGGTCGTGATGGGGATCGAGCTGAGCGGCTAGCGCGTCGCGCGCGAGCGCCACCGGATCACGAACCGGACGACCTCGTTGACCGCAAGCACGGCCAGGAGCAGCGCCAGCAGCACGAACGGGACCACGAGGAACGCGAGAGCCGCCGTCGACGACGTGCTCTCCGACACCTGGCGGTTCACGTCGAAGAAGACGCCGACGAACGCTACAACGCACCCGAGCGTCAGCCATCGCCCCAGGCGCCGGGCGGCGACGGCCAGCGCAATGAACGGGACGGACTCGAACAGGATGAATGTCGCCATGCACCCATGATGCGCGCGAGCGCGGCTCCGCGCATCGGGGATTCCCCTCGGGTGGCTCTAAGCGGAGCGCTCGAACCAGGCGGCGAGCCAGCGCGCCTGCTCGGCGAGCGCGTCGAGGCCCGCCTCGTCGATGTCGTCGCCGGCGGCGGCGACGACCAGCGAGTCGCCGGTATCCACGTTGTTCTCGAGGTCGAAGACCAGGTCCGGCTGGGCGACGCACCAGCCGACCAGCTCGGGAGCGCGCAGGCGGGCGACGTCCTCGTCGGACGTCGAGCGGGCCACGCGCAGCCGAAACCGGCGGTCGAATTCGGGGTCGACGTCGCGGACGCGATGGTCGTCGTGACGGAGCACGCGCGTGAGCCAGTCGCCCTCCGAGAACTCCGCCGGGTGGATCGTCACACGCGGCCAGGCCGGCGCATCGACCCCGATGAGAAGGACGGTGAACGCGGTCGTCGCAGTCCCCGTGTCGCCCATCAGTGGCAGGCCGGGAGCATCGACGTAGAGGCTGAACACACGTGCGGCGCGCCCGTCGAACTCGCCCTCGTGGACGTCGGTGGCGACGTCGACCACGCCCTGCCTGAGGAGCGGCGTCTCGCCGTGGAGCTCGCGCTCGGACGGCGCGAAGCCGTGCGCCGCCGCCCAGCGGGCGAGGGTCGTTGCGTCGGGGCTCACGTCCGTCATCGCGGCAAAAAATAGACGCCTCGTGCAACATTGGGGTCTGACCCCGTTGTTACAGCGGCTGGTGGGCGTGGCGGTTGTGGTCGTCGCCGCCGCCGCGTGCACGCATGGGGGCGGGCCGCCCGGGCACCCGCAGGCCGCCGGCCACCCGTGTACCGGCGCCGCACCGCCGGCGAGCTACGAGCACGTGGTCACCATCGTCATGGAGAACCACGGGTTCACGCAGGTCGACGGCCACTCGCCGTTCCTGAACGCCCTGGCGCGCAGGTGCGGCCTGGCATCGGCGTACCACGCCGTCACCCACCCGTCGCTCCCGAACTACCTCGCGATGGTCTCGGGCTCGACGCAGGGCCTCGACGGCTCGGACTGCTCGCCCGGGTCCGGGTGCCAGAGCTCCGGCGACAGCATCTTCTCTCAGACCCCGTGGCGGGCCTACGCCGAGAGCATGCCCGGCCCGTGCGCCCAGGACAACGCTGGCGACTACGCGCCCCGCCACAACCCCGCCGTCTATTTCACGCGCGTGGCGGCCGCCTGCACCCAGGACGACGTGCCGATCGCGCAGCTCGTGCCCGACCTCCGAAGCGGCGACCTCGCGCCGTACACCTTCGTGACCCCCAACCTCTGCTCCGACGAGCACGACTGCCAGGTCTCCGACGGCGACCGCTGGCTCGCCCGCTGGGTGCCGCGGATCGTCCGCTCGCCCGCCTACCGCGCGGGGACGACGGCGCTCTTCATCACCTACGACGAGGACGATCACAACGAGGCGAACCGGGTGTACACCGTGGTCGTCGCCCCCTCGGTCCCGCCCGGCACGGTCCCGACGAAGGATTTCACCCACTACTCGCTCCTCCGCACCCAGGAGGAGCTGCTCGGGCTGCCGCTCCTCGGCGGCGCGGCGTCCGCAGCGAGCATGCGAGCCGCGTTCCATCTGGGCTGACCGGCCCGTGTGTGACAATTGTGCCGCGGCTCGGATGCCGGAAAAGGGCCGTGCTACCCTGCCGCCCCGACGTGGGAAAACAGCTTGTCATCGCCGAAAAGCCGTCCGTGGCACAGGACTATGCACGCGCGCTCGGCGGCGGCTTCCAGAAGCACGAGGGCTACCTCGAGTCGGACGACCACATCGTCTCGTGGGCGATCGGCCACCTGGTCGAGCTGGCCGAGCCCGAGGACTACGACGAGGCGCTCAAGCGCTGGTCGATCAAGACGCTCCCCGTCCTTCCCGAGCAGTTCAAGCTCCGGCCTGACGCGCGCAACAAGAAGCAGCTCGACGTCCTGAAGCGCCTGCTCAAGCGCGACGACGTCGACGACATCGTGAACGGCTGCGACGCCGGACGCGAGGGCGAGCTGATCTTCCAGTACATCATGGACGTGGCCAAGACGTCCAAGCCC
>JBOHBE010000372.1:0-4399 GCA_050698235.1 Gaiellales bacterium | reverse complement strand
GCCGGTCTGCCCCGCGCCGACGGGCAAGGACTCGCTGACCTGCCACCCCACGCCGCTTGCGAACGGCGCCTTCGTCGTCTCGAGCGGCAGCACCACCCGCCGCGTCCACGCCGACGCGAAGGGCCGGTTCCGGGTCGCGCTCCCTCCCGGGCGCTACTCGGTCCGGCCCGGGTGGTCGCGGCCGGCGAGCATCCAGGTCGTGACCGGCCAGGTCGCCCACGTCCGGGTGGGGATCCTGCGCGCGTCGCTGCCGAGCTGACCCCGGGGCGGCCGCCATGGCCGCCCCGGGGTCTCGGTCAGCGTGCTACGTGGTGCACGGGTTCCCGTGCAGATCGCGGTGGAACACCTCGGCCAGCGTGATCGGCTGGAAGCCGACGTCTGCGTAGGTGTTGAATCCCACCGTTGTGCCGTACTCCTTGGCGGAGTTGCCGCCGAAGGTGTTGACGGTGCCCGGGATATGGGCCCCGCCCTGCTGGAACCAGCAGCGGCCGTTCGCCTTCGTGAGCGTGTAGATCGGGTAGAACTTCGCTCCCTTTGGCGGGTTGACGCAGTGCGCCCCGGTATCGCGGTCGCACTCGGGCTGATGGTTGCCCGGCTCGCCGCGCTCGATGCGCGGCAGGTCGTTCTCGAACGAGACCTTCTCGAGCAGCTTCCCGTTCGAGGTCGGCGGCGTGAACATGAACGCCGTCCCGTGCAAGCGGCGGTCGAGCTTCGGCTTGAGGAACGTGCCCGGCCAGGTGTTCTGGTAGGACGGTCCGTCGAAGTCGCCGTCGTCGAGCACGCAGCCGATGATCGACTGCGCTCCCGGGTAGTTCGAGCCGTCGATGCAGAACTGATCGTCCTCGTCGAGCGTGGGATCGCCCGCGCCCGGATTCGAGCATGCGCCCGTGGTCGGGTCGATGGCGTCGCAGTACTCGAAGTGGCCGATCTCGTCGGATGCGCCGACGTTGGTGTTGTGGGCGCCCCACAGCGACCCGCGCGGAACCGCCGAGTTGTACATCGGGTGGAACGCGTACGGGGCAACGTGGCACTTCGTGGCGTTTGGCTGGAACAGGATGTGGCCGAAGCCGTTGGCGATGCTGGCCGTCATCGAGCCGCTCTGACCCGTGGTCATGTCGGTGATGTCGACCCGGTATCCCACCGGCGTGTCGTGCATGTGCATGCGCAGCACGTCACCGGGGTTGAACAGCAGGACCTTCGCCGGATCGACGCTGAGCCCCGTCCCGTTCCCATCGGACAGCGAGAGCGGGTTGGCGGGCGCGAGCGACTTGCCGCTCTTCGTGATGTACGCCCAGTTGATCGGCTCCTCTCCCGCAAGGAAGTGGTTGTTCAGGCAGTCGGCGTTCTGCGAGATGCCGGTGTTGTCCTGATCCGAGAGGCTGTCGATCGTCATGTTGGCGCACCACTTCGTGGCCGTGCATCCGAAGCCGTCGAACTGCGGAACCCAGCCGGGGCCGTAGAACTGCAGCTCCATGAATGCGCTGCCAGGTGCCTTGCCGAGGTAGTGCGGCGACTGCGGGTCGGCGCTCCGGAACCGCGCGTTCTTGTCGCTGTTCGGCGTGCACTTCTTGGTGAAGTTCGGCGACGACTCGGTGTCGCACATCGTGATGCTGAACCAGAACGTCGCACGACGCTGGAAGTCCCAGGTCCCGCCGGTCCCGTCCTGCTTCGGCTTCATCTGGGCATCCGTGGGCAGCTTCACGTAATAGAGGAGGTCCTTGCCTCCGGTGCCGGGCCGGTGCGAGGAGAACTGCACGGTCGGCTCGTCATGCCCGGTGTACGCGCCGTTGTCTCCGATCGAGTGGTACGGATCGAGGCACATGAACGGCCGTTCCTGACACAGGGTCTCGCCGTAGCTGTCAGCCTTTGCGACCGCCGGCCCCGCAAGGGCCGTCAGCACCACAAGGGCTAGCGCGACGATGCGTTTCATCCTTCCCTCCAAGGACAAGAGCATGGTTTCCGTGCATGGCCGACGACCGGCCGCACACGGCACGACGCTGCTTACCTGCTCCTAACGCTCAGAGGCCCACCCCCTCACGTAGACCACCGGCCACTCTATCCCCCATGTACCCGCGGGGCAACAAAACCAGTCACACCCGTGTGTGGGAAACTCCTCGGCGGTGGGGATCCGACTCTGCGTGCTGACCGCGACCGCCCTGGCGGCGGTCGCTCTGACCGCGCCGGCGGCCGACGCCGCGTCGATCCGGGTCCCGCTCGATCGCGACCACCTCGGGCTCGGCCGGATCACGGTCCGCTACGCGGTCTTTCGCCACACCGATCGCTCACAGCCGCCGCTCGAGCCGATCGTGGCGTTCGAGGGCGGCCCCGGATACGGGTCGATCGGCTCGGCGAGCACGTACCTCTTCATGCTGGGAAAGCTCCACCGCCGGCACGACCTGATCGTCATGGATCAGCGCGGCACGGGGTCGTCGGGAGCGATCGACTGCCCGGCGCTCCAGGCAGGGATCCCGCCGTACGCGGCCGCTGCCGCGGCCTGCGCGCGCCGGCTCGGACGCACGGCGAGCGCCTACGGCACCGGTGCCGTGGCCGACGACATGGCCGCGATCCTGCGCAAGCTCCACGTCCCCCAGGTGGACGTGTACGGCGACTCATACGGCACCTACGCGGCCCAGGTGTTCGCCGTGCGGCACCCGAACAAGACCCGGGCGGTCGTCGTCGACGCCGCGTTCGACAACTCGTTCGACCCGGTCGAGCGGGAGTCGTCGGTCGCGCTGCGCTCGGCTTGGCGCGCCGTGTGCGTCCGCGTGGGGCGGTGCCCGAACATCCTGGGGTCGATCGGGTCGCTGGCTCGCCGGCTCGCCGCGCACCCGATCGTGGGAACGAGCACCGACGCCGACGGTGTGCGCCGGCACGTCCGGCTCGGGCCGGTCGAGCTCGGCAGCCTGGTGTACGACGCGACGTACACCTACACCGTGTTCCGCGACCTGCCGGGCGCGCTTGTTGCGCTGCGCCACGGCGACCGGGCGCCGATGCTCCGGTTGGCCGCCGAGGACGTGGCGTTCAACCTTCCGGGCGGAAGCCCCAGCTCCTACTCGGTGGGCGACTACCAGGCGGTCGCCTGCCATGACTATCCGACGGTGTGGTCGAAGGCCGCCTCGCCGGCGGCCCGCCGGGCGACCCTGGCGAACGCGATCCGGCACCTGTCGCCGAACGTGTTCGCGCCGTTCTCGAAGCGCGTCTGGCTCCGTACCGTCGTCGAGCGCGAGCTCGTGCGGGGCTGCCTGGACTGGCCGCAGCCGAAGATCGGCCCGCCGCCGTTCCCCGGCGGCGGCGCGCGCCCGACCATGCCGGTGCTCGTCCTGAACGGCGAGTTCGACCAGTCGACGCCGGTCGCAGACGCGCAGCATGTGGCCACAGCATTCCCGAACGCGACCCTCGTCGAGGTGCCGAACACCGGCCACGTGTCCGCCCTCTACGACTTCCAGCACTGCGCGTCGCGCATCGTCCGACGGTTCCTGAGCACGCTCGCGACCGGGTCGACCGCCTGCGCGACGGCCATGCCGCCCGTGAACGTGGCGGCCTTCCCGCGGACGCTCGGCGCCGCGCCCGAGGCCGACGGCGGCCGGGTCGGCGCGCTGGCGCGAAGGGCGGGCTGGGTCGCGACCGAGACCATCGGCGACGCGCTCGCCCGCTGGTACAACCTCATGTACACGACCCGCGGCCACGGCCTGCGCGGCGGCTCCTACACCATCACGGGCGGCTATCTGAGCCACTCGCCGCTCTCGATCCGGTTCGCCGGGACGCGGCTCGTCTCGGACATGGCTGTCTCGGGACGGGCCGTGTGGGACCGGCGCGCCTGGCGCGTGCACGCTCGGCTTCGCCTGTCAGGTGCGGCGACCGGCGTCCTCGACGTGTCGTTCACGACGGACGCCACGGGAGAGGTCGCGACCATCTCCGGCCGCGTCGAGCAGCGGACCGTGCATCTCCAGATGCCCGCGCCCTGGGCGCCGCAGGGCTAGCGGATCCCGGCCGCGACCCTGGCGAAGGCGAGCGGGCTGGTCGCCGTCAGGTCGATCGCCGGCTCGACCGTCGAGTAGGACTCCACGTTGTCGCGGTAGACCGCGCTCGAGTTGAAGCGCGCGAACGCGTCGCCGCCGCCGGAGGGGCACGCCCGCATGTGCGGGAGCCGGCCGGTGGTCGCCTCCGAGTTCGGTCCCTCGACCGCGGCGCCCGCGAGGACGGGCGCGGTCCCGTCGAGCGAGCCGACGATGTTCGCCACCTGGTGCTGGGTGCAGTGCGGGAACACCTGCCCGTCGCCGAGGATGAACGACGACCCCCAGGCGTTCGCGCCGAGGACGTTCCCCAGCCAGCGCATCCCGACCGCCGCGTAGCGGTGCGAGTGCGTGAGCTGGTCGTAGAGGCTCGCCGTGACGGCCAG
>JBOHBE010000371.1:0-5517 GCA_050698235.1 Gaiellales bacterium | reverse complement strand
CCGACGCGGAGCTGGGCGCGATGGCCGTCGCCGATCCTGACCCGCTCACCGAAGCCGAATGCCGCCTCGAGCCATGCCACGGCGGCTCGAACGTCGGGATAGATGAGCACCGGCGTCACCGTCGCCGATGGCGCGGAGCGGTTGGTCAGCACGTCTAGGCCGTGCGTCCCCGGGAGCGGCCGGCCCCGGTCACGAGCACGAGAAGCGCTGCGATCACCACCGCGGTCAGGAACTGGCCGAACCATCCGACGTCGAGCACGTCGTTCGCGATGATGCCGCCGATCAGCGCGCCGGCAATGCCGAAGAGCGCCGTCTCGAAGAGCCCCATGTCCTGACGCCCCGAGACGATGGCCCGGCCGAGCCCGCCGATCACGAGTCCGACGAGGCCGTACCAGAGGAGCGACCAGGCCACCGAGAAGGCGAACCCCAGCAGGCCGAACCCGAAGGCCATGAAGAACACGATCAGGATCAACGCGATCAGCGCGCCGGACATGTCGGCAGCCTAACTCATCGGCCGTTCGCAGCCTTCAGCGCATCGCGCACCTCGACCAGGTCGAACCGCAGCCGGCGGCCGATGCGGTAGGACGGCAGCCGGCCGCTGCGGGCCATGCGGTAGATCATCCCCACGCGCACCTCCAGATGCGTTGCGAGGTCGGCCGCGGTCAGGAGCCGCTCCGGTGCGGACGTGGCGTCCATCAGGTTGCCGCACGTCGGGCAGATCAGCGATGACGACCGCGTCTGCGCGATCCAGGCGTCGACGTCCTCGTGGTAGCCGCGCCGCCGCGCCTCGGTGAACACGTGCCGGGCCCAGGCGGCACGGACATCGGCCGGCATCTCGCCGAACTCGAGCCCCCAGCGCGGCTGGTCGTCGCCGTCGGCGACCTCGAGCAGCCGCACGACGCGCGCCGCGACCCAGCCGATGTCTGCTGGGAGGCCGACCTCGACCGTCGCGCCGCTCGACGGGGCCACCGGTGCGTCCACCTCGACGAGCATCCCGCCCAGCGAGATGTCGACGGCGCGGCCTTGAGCGGCCACGCCGTGGCCCAGTCGAAGCTCTACCGGCCACGCGCCGTCGACCCGGAAGTGACGGCGACGCTCCAGCGCGATCGGTTTGGCTGGTCGCATACCAGGCGGTGGCCCTGCAGCCGTCGAAGTGTATCCTCGGCTCGCTGTTAGCCATGGCGGCCGCCTGGGAATTCCTGGGTCCGTCCGCGGAACTTCGACTTGAGGGGGATCGGATGAGGGCTACGCGACTGCTCGCGCTCTCGCTTGTCACGGTGCTGGTTTGCGCCGCGTCGGGCGGCGTTGCGAGCGCATCGGCCAGGCATCACGGCCACGTGACCTGTCACGGCGGGACGATTCACGCCGGGACGTACGGATCGCTTCGGATCACCGGGCTGTGCACGCTCCCGGACACGGGCACCGTCCGGGTCCGCCATCGCATCACTGTGGCGGCCCACGGCGCGCTGAACGCGGCGACGCCGGCAACGCTGAACGTCGGTGGAGACGTTGTCGTCGAGCACCGCGGCATCGCGGCCATCGGCTGCTCGCCCGACGTCGGGTGCGCCACGCTCGGCAACGACCACATCGGCGGCAGCCTGCGGGCGTTCCGAGCCTGGGCCGTGATCGTCCACGGCACGACGATCGGCGGCAACGCCACGATCACCGGCGGCGGCCGAACGCAGGACTGCACCGCCGTGGCCGTCTACGGCGGCCCGTTTTACAGCGTCGTCGAGGACAGCACCGTCGGAGGGAACCTCGAGATCCGCGGCCTCCACAGCTGCTGGCTCGGAGTGATCCGAAACAATGTGGGCGGAACCGTGCGGCTGATCGGGAACCGCTTCGGCGATCCCGACGCGATGGAGATCGTGACCAACCACATCGGCGGGAACCTGGCGTGCTTCAACAACAACCCGGCTGCGCAGGTGGGCGACTCGATGGGCCAGCCCAACGTCGTCGCCGGGCAGGCGCGGGGCGAGTGCAAGGCCGCCTAGCCTGACGCTGCGTGTGTGATTCAGGGGCCCGTGAAGCTTGCGGGCCCCTGATAACACTCGGAGAAGGCCTCTCGACGCGGCCCTCTTGGCGTGCGACCATCAAGCGTACGGCGTCGCGACGATTGGGGGAGTCATGGCAAAGGGCAACTGGGCACGGCGTGCGGTCCGAGGGAAGAGTCCGCTGGTGCTGGTCGCCATCGCGGCCGCTGCGCTGTTCGCGGTGCCGGCGGCGGGTGGAGTCGCAGCGCCGCCGACGGCCGATCTGGGCGTGGTGTCGATCCACGCGAGCCGGTCGACGGCGGCTCACGGCACGCGTGTGACCTTCACGGAGGTCATCCGGAACAACGGGCCCGAGGCGGCCGAGCTCGACACGGTCCCGCAGATCACGGGCGGCGTCCTCGTCGGCGAGGTATGCGACCTCGGCATCTCACCGGATACGCCGTTCTGCGAGTACGGCGAGGTGAGCCCCGGCACCAGCCTGACGACGAAGTTCATCGTCAGGGTGACAGCCACGCACGGTTCCGTGACCGTCAAGGGCGGCGTCCTCTCGGAGTCCGCATTCCAGGATGACAACCCGTTCAACCAGTTCCGCACAGCGCAGGTACGGGTGGCCGCCTAGCCGAACCCGTGTCAGGCAGCCAGACGAGCGTCGTCCGAGTCGCCGGACGTTCGCTCGAGCCACTCGGACCACGTGATCATGCCGCGGTGGCCGCTCGCCGACGTGTTGGCGGCGGTCATCGCGCGTTCCACGCGGTCCGGCAGCGGGAGGCTGCGGATCCGCTTGTCAATGCCTCGGGCCTCGACGTAGGGCTCGGCCATCTCGCGCATCGTGAGCGCCTCGGGGCCGGCGAAATCCATCCGGTCGCCGCGCTGGCCGTCGGTGACGCAGGCGACGAGGAAGCGCGCAAACTCGTCGGAGTCGACGCACTGCCAGCGGACGTCGCGGGGCAGCATGACGACCGGCCGTCTGAGCGCGTCGTCGAGCAGCCGCTCCATGAGCCAGTAGAAGGGAGTCGCCCTGGCGATCGACCACGGCACGCCGCCGCTTCGCACGAACCCCTCGGCCCGCAGCTTCACCCGCGAGTACGGGAGCCGCCTCGTGTGCTCGAGGCCGACGATCGACACATGGACGACGTGATCCACCGAGGCGGCGGCTGCCGCGCTCATGAGCGCCGCTGTCCCGCGGATGTCGACGTCGGCAGGCGAGTGGATCAGGTCGCGGGCCTTGATTCGACCGCGCCGGGCTGCGGGTGAGTTGGTCGCCGCGTGGACGATCGTCTCGACGCCGGAGACCGCCTCCGCGATGCCCTCGCCCGTCGCCAAGTCGCCCTGGATCCACGTCACCGACCGATCGCCAGTCGGGTGCCGCGCGAGCACGCGCACGCGATGCCCGTCGCGTACGAGCAACTCCACCACCTTTCGTCCGAGGTGGCCCGTGCCTCCGGTCACCAGAACCGTCATCGCATCCCCTTCCCTCGTGCCCACTGGCGTGAGAGCCGCGACTACCCCGGTGAAAGGTGGGTGAAACACCGACCGCAGAATCCGCAAACTGCGGGCGTCGCAGGGCTCGCGGGGTGCATCCGGCTGCCGAAAGGCATACCCTGACAGTGTGGGCGCGGAGGAGGAACGTTGGAGCACACCATCGAGAGCCTGCTCGCCGCCGGCCGACGGGGCGAGATAACCGCCGACGATCTCTGGGAGGCTGTCATGACGGTCGACCGGTCGGAATGGACCCGCGAGGACTACGCCGAGCTCACCGCGGTCTTCTATTCGCTCGGCGGCGAGAGAGTTGCGAACGCCCAGCGCGCCGCATGGGAAACCGTCCCGTACGGCCGCGAGCACCGCTAGCCGGCTGCAACAACGGGGTCAGACCCCAATGTTGCACGCCGCTACCATGAACCCCTGAAGCGATCAGAGGGGGTCGTCGATGCCGAAGCGGATCGTGCTGGTGGTGGGAACACGCAAGGGCTGCTTCCTGCTCGAGAGCGACGAGGGCCGTCGCGACTGGGAGGTGCGCGGGCCGTTCTGCGACGGCTGGCCTGTCTACCACGCCGTTGTGGACGAGGACTCCGGGACGATCTACGCCTCGGCGGCCAGCGAGTGGCACGGTGCCGGCGTCTGGCGGAGCTCGGACATGGGCGAGTCGTGGGAGCTCTCGAGCGAAGGGCTCCAGTACCCCGATGGCGAGCTCAAGCTCTCCCGCGTCTCAGGTCTCGCGGTCGGCCACGGCAAGATCCGGGTCGGGGCCGAGGCGGCCGGAGTGTTCGAGAGCGGCGACGGCGGCGCGACCTGGTCGCTCGTAAGCACGCTCGACGACCAGCCGGGGCGCGGCTCGTGGAACGACCCCGCCAATCAACCTCCCGGGCACCTCGGCATGACGGCGATCCTGCCGCATCCCGACGGGCCTGACCGCTACATGATCATCGTCCAGGGCTTCGGGATCTTCGAGACGACCGACGGCGGCAGATCCTGGGAGCCGCGCAACGCGGGCCTGCGCGCAGAGTGGCCGCTCGAGGACGAACGAGTCGGCTACTGCGTCCACAAGCTCGTCATGTCGCCGGTCGATCACGACCGCTTCTACCAGCAGAACCACTGCGGCATGCACCGAAGCGACGACGGCGGGCGGACCTGGACCGAGGTGACGGACGGCCTTCCGACCGACTTCGGCTTCGTGGCCGCTGCGCACCCGCATGACCGCGAGAGCTTCTACGTCATCCCGCTCGACCCAGGGCACGGCCGCTGCATGCCGGACGGAGCCGCGGCCGTCTGGCGGACGAGCGACGCCGGCTCGACCTGGCAGCGGCTGCACCGCGGGCTTCCCCAGCAGAATGCCCACATCGGGGTGCTTCGCGAGGGTCTCGCCATCGACTCGCTCGACTCGCCGGGCCTCTACTTCGGGACGAGCACCGGCCAGGTGTTCGCGAGCACGGACGAGGGGGATAGCTGTAGCGAGATCGCCGACTACCTGCCGACGATCTGGTCGGTCGAAGTCGCGGTGGCGGCGTGACGATGGCGCAGCTTCGCCTCCCGATGACCCTGACACCGCTCTTCCCGGACCTGCCGCGGCGCGTTCAGATCCAGGCGGCGACCGTGAACGCCGCGATCGACGAGCTGGACGGCCGCTGGCCCGGCGTTCGCGATCGGCTCTGCGAGCCCGGGCCCGTGCTGCGGCCGCACATCCACGTCTACGTCGACCAGGAGCGCGCGGCCCTCGACACGCCGATCGACGCGCGCTCCCGCGTCCACGTCGTCGCCGCCATCACCGGCGGGTAGCTCCGCGTTCGGAGGTGTGGGACGCTCGCGCAGCCTGCGGCCCTGGCACCCGAGCGGAAACCAGGGGTTCGCGTGCGCTAGCCTTTATTACTGGTGAGTCGGAGGCTGGCGCTGCTGCTGGTTTCACTTGCCGCTCTCGCGGTAGCACCACAGGCTGTTGCGAGCGCGGGCGGGACTGGCACCGCGATCGCGAGCCGCCTCACGCATGCCGGGTTCTGGGTCGAGCGAGTCACGCCCTTGAGCGATTACT
>JBOHBE010000370.1:0-2115 GCA_050698235.1 Gaiellales bacterium | reverse complement strand
GGGCGCCGTCCGCGGACGGCGCCCCCAGGCTATGGCCGCGCTACGAGTCCGCGAACGCCTGCGGGTAGACGCCGGTCGGCGTGCCGATGCCGGTCACGTCGTCCCAGCCCTTCTTCGTCACCAGGCTCGTGTCCTGGTCGAACGTGCGGATGCTGTAGAGGATGCCGTCCTTGGGGTTGAACCCGTTCACGTAGTCGGAGCGGACGTTCGCCCCGGCGTGATGCACGACGTCCTTGAAGGCCCCCGGCACCGCTTGGGCCAGGGCGTAGATCGTCGGGTTTGCGAACCCGAGCCGGCCGCCGGCAGCCTCGGCCGCCAGCGCCTGGACTCCGGCGAAGAGCGGCGACGAGAGGCTGGTGCCGCCGATCCGGTACTCGCCGTAGTGGGTGCCGTTCGGGAACACCTGCGTCTCGCCGACCAGCATGCCCGTCGTGGGATCGCCGTCGAGCGACACGTCCGGCACGGCGCGACCAGGCGCAGCCTCATGGACGACGCCGTCCTGGTAGGCGGGCCGGTTGAAGAGCGTCGAGAACCCGCCGCCCGAGCCGTAGAGGAACGGAGGCGTGAACGCCGGCACCCAACCCTTGCCGTTGTCGGACAGGTTGTACTTGTTCGTGCCCCAGCCGGTCTGCCAGAGGAGCTGCCCGCCGGCGCCGATCGCCGTGCTGGTGCCGCCGACCGAGGTCACCCACGGATCGCTGGTCGGGAAGTCGGTCTGAACCCGGCCGCTGGCGAGGAACTCATCACCGTCGTCGCCGGACGAGAACATGAACCCGACGCCCTGCATCGCGCCCTGCTTGAAGATCTGCTCGTAGGCCACGACGGTGCCGCTCGTGGTGTTCTGATCGATGTCGCCCCACGAGTTGGTCACGATCGACGCCTTGTTGTCGTCGACGACCCGCTGCAGCGACTCGAGGAAGTCGGTGTCGGTGCAGGACCGGGCCGCGTAGAAGATGACGTGCGCGCCGGTCGCCATGGCGTGCACGGCCTCGACATCGAGCGTCTCCTCGCCGAACCAGCCATTGCCGCCGCACAGGTTCACGTTGCGGAACGGCTTGGACGGCATGGACTGCGTGAAGCTGGACTGCGTGAACGCGGGATCCCCGTGGGTCGTCGCGTAGTGGTTGGCGTCGAAGCGGATCGTCGGCGCGGCGAACGCGTCGGTGATCGCGACGGTCGCGCCCTTGCCGGTGAGGCCCGTGTCGCTGGTGCCGTAGGCGCTCCGGAACTCGAGCGGCGTGTAACCGCAGTGGGCGTACGGGCGGAACGAGCCCTTGAACTTCGGAAGCGGCGTCGTGAAGTCCGCCTGGAGGTTGCCCTGCACCTGGCCGTAGAAGAGCGAGCACGGCCGGCCGTTCACGAACCCGGGGGGCGGGCCGAGGTCAGCGTGCCGCCTGATGTGCGGCGCGGTGTCGAGCCCGGTGACGCCGAGGACCGCGGGCTTCAAGCCCTTCGGGACACGTGCATTGCCCGTGGGCGCGCGCACCACGTGGGCGCCGCGCTGATACATCGCGAGCTTGACCCGGAACGCCTGCTCGGCCGCGGCGGCGGTGCCCGTCGCCTTGACGTAGCGGTTGCCCGATGCGACGCCGGTCACGCGCATGCCGGCCCCTCGCAGCCACGACTCGACCGAGCCGACCGTACGGGCCGTCGGGGCGAACTGCGCCCGGTACTGGGACGGCGTGAGGAAGTGGCGGTAGCTGGCGCTAGCGGGGGTCGAGACCGCCCGGATGGCCGAGTTGAGCGCGGCTGTTCCGCCGCGGGGTGCGAGGTAGACGCGGACGGCGACGCCCTGCGATGCAGGGGCGGCGCGGAGCGCGTTCGACCCGGTCGCCCAGGAGGGCGCGCTGTGCGCGAGTGCGGCGGTCGCCGGAGCTGCGCTTCGCGCCAGGCCCGTCGATCCCGAAACCATGACGGCCGCCAGGCACACCACGCCTGCGACCCCAGCCCTCAACGACCCGCCATACCGCATGTGCATCCCCTCCCGAGAGCGTTACAGGTTCCGGCGAGTGTAGCGCACCCGAAAGCCCGCAAATTCCGGGAGGCGTATCGCTGGATTGGCTGCCTAGCCGATGTCGATCTGGAGGTCGTCCAGCGTGCCGTGGAAGAAGTCGG
>JBOHBE010000369.1:0-1740 GCA_050698235.1 Gaiellales bacterium | reverse complement strand
TCCAGCCCAGCGGCACCCGCGCGGTGGCCATCCGCGGGGCGCAGAAGGTCACGGCGACCGGCTCGAGCGTCCCCGAGGTCATCATGGGCGTTTTCCAGAAGTCGGTGCGCGCCGGGCGCTCCCGGCGCCGCTCACTGCCGTAGCGGACTTCCGCACCCGCCCCCAGAGCGGTACATTCGTCACATGTACTGCGGCAAGTGCGGGGCAGCGCGCGCAGAAGCCGACGCCTTCTGTCCGCAGTGCGGCGCCGCCTATGCCGACGCGGCCCCGGCGCCGGCCGCCGACGACACGCCCTTCGGCACCGAGATAACCATCGTGGCGATCCTGTTGGGGTTCGCCATGCCCTTCATCTCGCTCATCGTGGCGCTCGTGCTGCGATCGGGCGAGACGCGGCCCAGCCGGCGCCAGTTCCTGAAGACCTGGGCGATCGCGAGCGGTGCCTGGCTCTGCACCGGCTGGATCGTGGCGCTGCTCGCCTTCTCCGCGATCGCCGGCTCGACGGGCAGCGGCGGCGGGTGCCGCAGCTACTCGGCCGGCGGGGCGTTCGGGTCGGGGATCGCGCCCTGCCGGATGAACCAGCGGCGCACCGCGTCGAGGTAGATCTTGGGCTGCTCGACGAACGTCATGTGGGCGGCCTTCTCGACGACCACCAGCTCCGACCCGTCGACCTCGCGGTGGATCTCCTCCGACCTCGGGACCGTGCACACCCGGTCGCCCCGGCCGGTGATGACGAGCATCGGCTTCGAGATCCAGCGCAGGTGGTCGAGCCACTCGAAGTTGCCGTAGCCGTTCGCGGCGAAGTGGGCCAGCACCTCGGGTGCGTAGACCGTGTCGTCGGTCTGCATGTAGCGGCTGTACGCGTCGCCCATCTCCCAGAAGTGAAACGGCATCTGCGCGGCCGACACCTCGCGCGCCTGCTCGACCGTCTTCAGTTTCGGCTCGTCGTCCCATGACTTGCGGATCTGGTCGCGGAGATACGACGGCTCGAACGCGTCGATCGCCCGCTCGACGTCGGCCATGAGCGCCGACGTTGAGGCGACGCCCGACGAGATCACGTACTGGTCGGCCGTCCCCCGCTCAAGCGCGTGCGAGAGGGCGATGAACGCCCCGAACGAGTGGCCGAGGACGCCGTAGCCCTCGAGGTCGAGCGCCCGGGCGAGCCGGTCGATGTCGTGCGAGAAGACCTGGAGCGTGAGCGACGCCGGATCAACCCGCGGCGAGGCGCCCTGGCCGCGCTCGTCGACGTAGAGGAGCCGGAAGCCCATGTCGGCCAGCGGGTCGAGCCATGGCCGGAACTCGTGGTGATCGAGTCCCGGGCCGCCGTGAAGAAGCATCAGCGGATACCCGGTCGCCGACCCCACCTCGACGACGCTCAGGACGCCGCCGTCCTCGAGCTCGACCAGGTGTGCCTCGCCCGGGTGGTCAGCCATTCAGCTTCCGGTAGCCGAGCGCGTTCTCGGCCTGCATCATCTTGTGAATCTGTGTCGTGCCCTCGTAGATGATCGGGGCGCGCGAGTTCCGGAAGTAGCGCTCGACCGGGTATTCCGCGGAGTAGCCGTAGGCGCCGTGCACCTGAATCGCCAGGTTGGCCGCGTTGAACGCGCTCTCGGTGGCGTGCCACTTGGCGAGCGAGGTCTCGCGCGTGTTGCGCACGCCGCGGTCCTTGGCTTCGGCCGCCTGCATGACGAGCAGCCGCGACGTCTCGTAGGCGAGCACCATGTCGGCGATCATGTCCTGCAC
>JBOHBE010000368.1:0-4105 GCA_050698235.1 Gaiellales bacterium | reverse complement strand
GAGCATCACAACGCCGTCGACAACGTCTTTGCGCTGATCGACCTCGCGCTGCTCACGGGGCACGTCGGCCGCTACGGCTAGGGTCTCACTCCGCTGCGCGGCCAGAACAACGTGCAGGGCGGCGGAGACATGGGCGCCATCCCCAACAAGCTGCCCGGCTTCCAGGACGTCGAGCGCGACCACGAGGCGCGCGCGCGGTTCGAGCAGGCGTGGGGCGTCCACATCCAGCCGCGCTACGGCTGGCACCTCACGCAGATGTTCGAGGCGATGGAGCGCGGCGAGCTCCGCACGCTCTATGTCGTCGGCGAGAACCCGGCCCAGTCCGAGGCCGACGCGAAGCACACGAGGAAGCTACTCGAGAGCCTCGACCACATCGTCGTGCAGGACATCTTCCTGACGAGGACGGCCGAGCTGGCCGACGTGGTGCTGCCGGCCTCGGCGAGCTGGTGCGAGGCCGAGGGCACCGTCACGAACTCGGAGCGGCGCGTCCAGCGGGTGCGGCGCGCGCTCGACCCGCCCGGCCAGGCCCGCGACGACATCGAGATCGTCTGCGACATCGCCGCCCGCATGGGGCACGACTGGCCGAACCGCGACGCCGAGTCGGTCTGGGCCGAGCTGCGGTCGCTCTCGCCGATGCACGCCGGCATGACCTATCCCCGGCTCGAGGAGCTGGGCGGCATCCAGTGGCCGTGCTTCGACGAGGAGCACCCGGGCGAGCTCTTCCTGCACGGCCGGCTGTGGGAGACGCCGGTCTCTGGGCCGCCCGCGCCGTTCAACGTCGTCGAGCACGTGCTTCCCGTCGACAAGCTCTCGGACGAGTTCCCGATCCGGCTCACGACGGGCCGCCGGCTCGACTCCTACAACACCGGCGTCCAGAGCGGCGGCTACACCTCGCCGCTTCGCCGCGGCGAGTCGCTCGACCTCTCGCCCGAGGACTGCGAGCGGCTCGGCGTGGAGGAGGGCGAGCAGGTCAAGATCACGTCGCGACGCGGGTCGGTGACGGCTCCGGTGCGGGTCGACCCGACGCTCCGGCCGGGCCTCGCGTTCATGACGCTCCACTTCCCGGACCAGGTCGAGACGAACGTCCTCACCATCGACGCGACCGACCCGAAGTCGGGCACTGCCGAGTTCAAGGCGAGCGCGATACGGGTCGAGCGGCTCTCCGACGACGAGCGCGAGCAGCAGGCCGTGTCGCAGCTGGCGGTGCCTGCGAAGTAGATGGGCGACTCCCGGTTCACGTGGTGTCCTGGGCGGCGAGAACCGAGCCTGGCAAGGACGCAGGGAGCGCCGATATTGGCCGAGATATCGGTGCGACCGAGGACGCCGCGAGGCGAGAGTTCGCAGGCGCAGCCCCACCGGATGCCGACCCGACCTTCCAGTCTGCGCGGCCAGGCCCGCGCGAATCGGGAGTCGACCATCTAAGTGGACCTCCGGCTGGTTGACACCCCTCCGACGACGGCTGAGCGTGAGGCCGTCGACGGCGTCCTCGGCACGCCGCTCTCGGCGTGGGAGGGCGGGGCCCGCGGAGCCGACGGGCACTTCGCGCGCGGCGGGCACTCCGCGCGCTCGCAGCGCCATCTGCTCCTGCCCGTCCTCCACGAGGTGCAGAGCCGCGTCGGGTGGATCAGTCCCGGCGCCCTCTCGTACGTGTGCCGCAGGCTCACGATCCCGCCCGCCGAGGCATACGGCGTCGCGAGCTTCTACGCCCTCTTCGCGCTCGAGCCGCGCCCGCCGCTCGTCACCCACGTCTGCACCGACATCGCCTGCATGTGCCGCGGCGGCAGCGAGCTCGTCGAGGAGCTCGAACGGACCGTCGGGCCGGCGGGCGAGCACCCCGGAAACGGCACGTCGATCTGGCTCGAGAGCCCCTGCCTGGGGATGTGCGAGCGCGCTCCGGCGGCGCTCGTCACGCAAGCCGGCGAGGATGCAGACGAGTACGAGATCGCGCCGGCCCGCGCTGCCGACATCGCCGCCGCGCTCGCGGGTGCCGAGTCCCCGGATCCTCCGCCCGCGCTCGTGCCCCAGACCGGGGAGCCCGGTCTCCGGCTCCTGCGCCGCATCGGCCGCGTCGACCCGGTGAGCCTCGACAGCTATCGCGCCGCCGGCGGCTACGCCGCCCTCCGCCGGGCGCACGAGATCGGCCCGGCCGGCGTCATTCGCGAGGTGACCGACTCGAAGCTGCTCGGGCGCGGCGGCGCCGCGTTCCCGACCGGCCGCAAGTGGGACGCCGTGGCGCGAAACCCTGTCCGCCCGCACTACCTCGTGTGCAACGCCGACGAGTCGGAGCCGGGGACGTTCAAGGACCGGATCGTCATCGAGAACGACCCGTACGCCCTGGTCGAGGCGCTCACGATCACCGGCTACGCGACGGGCTGCGAGCTCGGATACGTGTACCTGCGGGGCGAGTATCCGCTGGCGTGGGGGCGGCTCTCGGCTGCCGTCGAGAGCGCGCGGACGCGCGGGCTCCTGGGCGACGACATCATGGGCTCGGGCACGGCGTTCGACATCGAGATCCGCAAGGGCGCGGGTGCCTACATCTGCGGCGAGGAGACCGCGCTCTTCAACTCCATCGAGGGCTATCGCGGCGAGCCGCGCTCGAAGCCCCCGTTCCCGGTCGACTCGGGCCTCTTCTCCAAGCCGACGGTCGTGAACAACGTCGAGAGCCTCATAAACGTGCTCGACATCGTGACCGAGGGCGGCGCAGCATTCGCCGAGATCGGGACGGAGGGCTCGACCGGCACCCGCCTCTTCTGCCTCTGCGGCTGCGTCGAGCGCCCCGGGCTCTACGAGGCGCCGTTCGGCATCACGCTCGGCGCGCTGCTCGAGATGGCGGGGGGCGTGGCGGGCGGCGGAACGCTGCGCGCGGTGCTGCTCGGCGGCGCGGCCGGTGGGTTCGTCGGCCCCGACTCGCTCGACCTCGAGCTGTCGTTCGAGGCCACGCGGGCGGCGGGCGCGACGCTGGGCTCCGGCGTCGTCATGGTGTTCGACGACGCGGTCGACCTCGTGCCGATCCTGCTTCGGATCGCCGCCTTCTTCCGCGACGAGAGCTGCGGCCAGTGCGTGCCGTGCCGCGTGGGGACGGTCCGCCAGCAGGAGGCGCTGCTGCGCCTGGCGTCCGAGCGGCCCCGCGGGACCGTCGCCGACGAGGTCGCCCTGCTCGAGGAGATCGCCGTGGCGATGCGCGACGCGTCGATCTGCGGCCTCGGGCAGACGGCCGCCAACGCGATCGACTCGGCAATCCGCGTCCTCGGCGTGTTCACCCCGGAGGAGGTGGCGTGAGCGCAGTCCCCGTCACGATTCGCCGCACCGTCGAGCTTGAGGTCGACGGCGAGCCCGTGCGCGTGCCCGAGGGCGCGACGATCCTCGACGCCTGCAAGACGAAGGCGCTCGACATCCCGACGCTCTGCTTCGGCGAGACGCTCACCCCCGTGAACGCCTGCCGGGTGTGCGTGGTCGAGCTCGAGGGCTCGCGGGTGCTCGTGCCGTCGTGCGCGCGGAAGGCCGAGAACGGCATGGTCGTCAAGACCGACAGCGAGCGGGTGCGTCACAGCCGGAAGATGGTGCTCGAATTCCTCGGGTCGAGCGTCGACCTCTCGACCACGCCGAACGCCGAGCGCTGGAACGCCCAGTATGAGGCGCGGCCCGAGCGGTACGGCCCTCCGGCGCCGCCCGCCCCGGCGGGGGCCCGCGACGGCGCCCAGGCCGGCCACCATCACGCCGGCGACGGGCAGACGGCCGCAACGGTCGCCCAGCCGGTCAAGGTCGACAACGAGAACTACGTCCGCGACTACTCGAAGTGCATCCTCTGCTACAAGTGCGTCGAGGGCTGCGGCACCGACTGGCAGAACACGTTCGCGATCGCCGTCGCCGGGCGCGGGTTCGACGCCCGCATCGCCACCGAGTTCGCCGTGCCGCTGCCCGACTCCGCCTGCGTCTACTGCGGCAACTGCATCGCCGTCTGCCCGACCGGCGCGCTCATGTTCCGCTCCGAGCACGAGCTGCGCGAGTCCGGCGTCTGGGACGAGCAGAACCAGAACGTGACGCAGACCGTCTGTCCGTACTGCGGCGTCGGGTGCAACCTCGAGCTGCACGTCCAGGACAACCG
>JBOHBE010000367.1:0-1852 GCA_050698235.1 Gaiellales bacterium | reverse complement strand
CGTCCAGCCCAGATCGATCTCGGTGCTCGAGCGGGCGACCGCGTGCAGTGACGCCGGCGGCTGGATCACGCCGCCTCCCTGCGTGACGCTCAGGTTGTCGACGGCGAAGCGGTCGCCGGCCGCGGCTCGTTGCTGGAGCACGAGGAAGTTCAGGCCGTCGCCGGTCGTATGGACCGTGTACGAGACTTCCGGGATCGTGGCCCACGCACCGGTCCCTGGGGCGCACGACATCGCGCTCGTTGTCGCGGCGCCGGTCTCCTTCAGCTTGAGGCAAATCGACTTCCCGACCGGGGCCATGAAACGGCCGTCGGCGTTGTAGGTCGTGCCGGCGGTCGCCGTGCTGACGGTCTTGGCGGCGGTGAGGATCGCGTAGTTGTCCTTCGCGGTGCGGGTCACCTGGGCTGCGAAGCCGCCGCCGCCACCGGGGACGAGGGCGAGCGAGGCGTTCTGGCTCTTCCAGCCGGCGAGCGAGCCGCTGCCCGTCCCTTCGAATGTCCCGTTCGTGAGGAGATCCGCGGACGCTGCGCCGGCCGACGTGGCCAGGATCGCCGCGGCCGCTGCGGCCGCCATCGTTGCCGTTCGTGCTCGCACTGACCATCCTTGGGCCGGAACCGGCGGCAGCCTAACCGTGCGTTGTCTATCCAGTCAAGGCACCTGGGCGGGTCTAGAAGTGCATTCCCGCCCGCATGTCGTTCGCGGTCGCCGCCTTGCCCAGGAAGGTCTGGATGCCGAGCGCCTCTTCCGACGCGCGCAGGAGCGCGTACTGGTCGTAGCTCGTGGGGTCCGCGATCGGGAGGATCCCTCCGGCGACGGCGACCATCGGAATGACAGTCGAGGTCGTGTTCGACTCGTCGAACGAGATGAGGATGAGCGTCCGTCCGGTCTGGTAGCTGGCGGTGCTCGTGATCGTCTGCACGGTTCCCTGGAGCCACGTGTCCATCGCCCGCAGATTGGCCGAGCTCGTGTTCGCCTGCGGGCATCCCTTGAGCCAGTGGTTGTTGTGGCAGAGGTTCGGGGTGATGAACGTGTACGCCGGGAGCGGGGAGGGGATGCTCGTGAGGCCGGACGGCGACGTCGGGACGGGGATGTCGTTCAGCTTGCACTGCGCGGCGAGGGGCGTGTACCAGTAGGCCGGGTCGTGGCCTCGCTTGTAGAACGTCGACTTGCCGCCGCAGTTCGATCCCATCGACTCCTCGAGCTCGAGCCACGACGGCGCCTGGCTGAAGATGCTCGGGGCGTTCGCCTTGACGCTCACACCGGTCGCCTGCCCGCCGGTCGCGGCCATGTAGTTCGGCTGGCTGACGCCCGCCACCTCGTGGTGGTTGGTCGCGAGGGCGCACTGCTGCGCGAGCTGGTTGAAGTACGGCGCGTCGGCATTCCCGACGACGCGGCCGAACGAGGCGTTCTCCTCAAAGATCACAACAACGTGGTCGTATGTGGTGGGTGGAGAGACGCCGGCGAGCGAGCATGGGTCCGGGGCGGACGCCGCCTCACCGGCGCCGGCGGTCAGACCGAAGGCGGCCAGCGTCGTCACCGCAGCCAGAAGGGCACCCCGTATCGATCGTCTCGAGCTGATCCTCATCGGTTCGGGTCAGAGGGTAGCGCCCAGCCGCGCGAGCAGGATCGAGAAGAACCTGTCGCCGACGGCGGGGGCCCGGCCGACCAACGGCAGCGCGTACCCGAACAGGGCCCCGCGGCCGCGCGGAAGGCGGAGGCGTCGCAGCTCCGCGATGTTCGCCGTGGCGCGGATCCGCCGCAGCTCGGCGGCGTCGATGCCCCACGTCCACGGCGGAGGGCGGTATGTCCCCGGCCTCCCGAGCGGCTCGCGCTGCGTCCGCTCGCTGAGCCAGCG
>JBOHBE010000366.1:0-7309 GCA_050698235.1 Gaiellales bacterium | reverse complement strand
TGCTCCAGATCGCCGACTCTCCCGAGCAGACCGTCGAGATGGTCGTCGCATGCACGACCGGCACCTGCGGTCACGCCCGCCACGCACCTACCTGATCGGGATCCCGAACCGCACGCGAGTGCCGGCTCCCGGCGACGACTGGATGGTCATCCGCCCACCGACGGAGTCGAGCCGCTGGGCGAGCGAGAGGAGCCCGAGCCGGGCGGGGTCGTCAAGTACCGCCGTCGGATCGAACCCCACGCCGTCGTCCGCGACCTCTCCCGCCAGCTCGCCGTGCTGTTCGTGCACCGCCACGCGGACGTTGCGTGCATCGGCATGGTCACGGGCGTTCCGAAGCAGCTCCTCGACCGCCCGGTAGCAGAGGAACTCGCTGCTGTTCGCGTGCCGCGTCGTGACGACATCGCTCGTTACGTCAGCCTGCATGCCCAGGGCTTCGGGGAGCGCGCGCAGCGCTCCGGTGACGCCGCCCTCGGCCAGGAGCGGCGGCACGATCTCGAAGGCCAGACGCCGTGTGCGGTCGATGGCCGCGCTCACCATCTTGCGAGCGCCCTCGACGGCCTGATCGGCTGCCTGGTCGTCGCCGCGCTGCCAGGCCGCAGCGAGCCGGTCGATCGTGAGGCGCATGGCGGTCAGCGTCTGCAACGTGTCGTCGTGGAGCTCGGTCGCGACGCGAACGCGCTCCGCCTCGGCTGCCGCCAGGAGCGCGGCCACGGCCGCCGAGCCGCGCGCCTCGCTCGCGCCCACGGCGAGGGCGGGGGCGAGCACGCAGGCCACGGCCTCGACGAACGCCACCTCGGCCGAGCCGAACTCACGCGGCGTCCGTGTCCAGGCGTCGAGCACACCCAGCGGCCGGCCACCGTCCTGGATCCGGACGGCCATGCCGCCGATCACGCCGGCCGTCTCGGCGGCACCCAGCGTCCGCAGGCGGGGATCGGCCGCAACGTCGCGCGTCACGAGCGGATGGGGGTGCATCAGCGCGTACCCGGCGGGGGTGCCGTCGCCGGCGGTGGCCCGCACCCGGCCGACGCCGCCCGCCGGCCACCCGACTCCCGCACGCAGCACGAGGGTCTCGCCGTCGCGAGCGAGGCCGAGCACTCCGACCCGCTCGACGCCGAGCACCGACGCGACGACCCGCGCCGCCTCGGTGAGCAACGTGGAGCCATGGGTCTCGAAGCCGCGGACACCGAGGTCGGTCGCGCCCATGACGGGCAGCGCGGCGATGACGGGCGGCGTCATCTCCTCGGCCCGCTCCTTGAGAGCGCTGTGCATACGCTCGAATCCCATGGCCGTGCGGTCGATCACGCGGCCGAACAGCCGGACGAGCAGGCCTCGGTACCAGCCTCGGTGGACGACCGTCGAGCCGGTCTCGTCGCCCGTGATGACGTAGGCGTGCTCGCCGGTGAAGAGCCCCAGCGGCAGGGCGCCCCGCCAGCGCAGCTCTCGCGCCGGGTCGGCGACGACCACAGAGGGCGAGACCACGATCCGGCGGCCGTCCGGCGGAGCGAGCTCGATCCGAAGCTTCCTCCCGACGACGGCGGCACCGTCGACGCGGCGCATGAACGGGTTCCATCCCTCGTAGGCGTCGAACCCCGTGAGCGCCTCCCAGATCTGCTCCGGCGTCGCATCGATATCGATGGAGTGCTCGAGGACCCGGCGCACGCGGCTCTCCCGGCTCTTGCGCGTTTTAGGATTCGACCCTGTTGCACCGGTGAGAGCGGCGGAGTCTCTCGGATGCACGCATCATTCTAGGCCGGGTCGGGCCGTCTGGAAATACCCTCGAAGCAGGAAGTTCACACACGCCTGCCGTTCGGCTCGGCGGCGCTCACCACTCCCAGGATGCCGGGGACAGTCCCTCAGGAAAGGCCGTCACGAGTGTCACGGTGCAGGCGCTCGATCTCACGCTGGACCAGGGCGTCGCGCCGCCACGTCGTCGTCAGCGTGGTCTCGGCGCGGCCCTCGGCGATCCGGGCCGGGCGGAGGGCCGCCCACTCTGCGTGGCGCTGACTGAGCGCCGCGCTGCTCAACGAGCAAGCCACCGACGCTCCGGGTGAGGCGGCGTACGAAATACTCATACTCTTCGATATACTAGCCGGGCAGTGAAGCCGCTCCCGGTCATCAACTGCTGCACGCCACTCGTCGGTTCGTCCCTCTCTGACGACGAGGCGCTCGATCTGGAGCGCCTCTTCCGCGTCCTCGGCGACCGGCACCGGCTCAAGATCCTGAACATCCTTCTGCGGGCGGGCGGGGAGGCTGTGTGCGTGTGCGAGTTCATCGATCACCTCGGCCTTGCTCAGCCGACGGTCAGCTACCACCTGAAGCAGCTCACCGATGCAGGGCTTCTCGGCCGCGAGAAGCGCGGCACGTTCGCGTACTTCACGGTGCGGCCCGAGGCGATGGAGCAGCTGCACAGCCTGGTCGAGCCGGCGGCCCTGGCGAAGGCGAGCTGAGTGGCGGTCGAGGTCGACCGCATCGTGGTCGACACGATGACCGCCGCCGACTGGCCGGCCGTCGCCGAGATCTACCGCCAGGGGCTCGAGACAGGCAACGCGAGCTTCGAGACCGAGGTGCCCGGCTACGAGGCGTGGGATCGGGCACACCTGGAACGGCCGCGCCTGGTCGCGCGGCTCGCCGGCTCCGTCGTCGGCTGGGCGGTGATCTCGCCCGTCTCCGACCGGTGCGTCTACGGCGGCGTTGCCGAGGAAAGCATCTACGTCGCGACCGGCGCGACCCGACGTGGTGTCGGCCGCCGTCTTCTCGACGAGCTGGTGCGCCAGGCCGAGGACGCCGGCATCTGGACGATCCAGGCCGGCATGTTCCCCGAGAACCGCGCGAGCCTGGCGCTGCACGAGGCGTCGGGATTCCGCATCGTCGGGCGCAGGGAGCGGCTCGGGAGGCACAACGGCGTGTGGCGAGACGTGCTGCTGGTCGAGCGCCGAAGCCGGACGATCGGATGACGAGCGCAGCGCGGTCGCTCCTCGCGGAGGCGGTGGGCACGTTCGCGCTCGTGTTCGCAGGGTGCGGGGCGATCATGGTCGACCAGACCACGCACGCCCTGGGTCACGTCGGTGTTGCGATCAGCTTCGGCCTGGTCATCATGGTGATGATCTACGCGGTCGGCCACATCTCGGGGGCGCACTTCAACCCGGCGGTGACGTTCGCGTTCGCCGTGAGCCGCCACTTCCCGGCGACGCGGGTCCTGGCCTACTGGGGGGCCCAGCTCAGCGGCGCACTTGTCGCGGCGCTCGTGCTGCGTGCCTCCCTGGGCAACATCGCCCATGTCGGCGCGACCCTGCCGGCGGGCTCGGATCGACAGGCGTTCCTGTGGGAGGGCGTGCTGACGTTCTTCCTGATGTTCGTCATCATGGCCGTCGCCACCGACGTCCGCGCGGTCGGAGAGGCCGCGGCGATCGCCATTGGCGGGACGGTGGGCCTCGACGCGATGTTCGGCGGCCCCATCACCGGCGCGTCCATGAACCCCGCCCGGTCGCTCGGGCCCGCCATTGCCGCCGGGGACTTCACCTCGATATGGGTCTATCTCGCAGCGCCGCTTGCCGGGGCGACGCTGGCCGCGATCACCTATCGCATCGTCTCGAGCCAGGAGCCTGCGGCATGAGCCACGTCCTCTTCGTCTGCATCCAGAACGCCGGCCGGTCGCAGATGGCCGAGGCCCTGTTCGAGCGCGCGGCATCGGGGCACGAGGCCCGCTCGGCGGGGAGCCGGCCCGCGGCGCACGTCCATCCGGAGGTGATCGAGGCGATGGGCGAGCTCGGCATCGACGTCTCCGGTAGCACGCCGCACAAGCTCGACGACGACGACATGCGCTGGGCCGACGTAGTCGTGACGATGGGCTGCGGCGACGAGTGCCCGTACATCCCCGGCAAGCGCTACGTCGACTGGGAGCTCGACGACCCGTCCTGCAGACCGCCTGAGGAGGTCCACCGGATCCGCGACGAGATCGCCCGCCGGGTCGACGCGCTGGTGACGGAGCTCTAGCGGGGCGGCGCCATGGGAAGGTGGCGCCGCCCCAAATGCGAGCTGTCTGTCAGGCGTGGCAGCGGCCGGCGAACTGCGCGGCCTCGGGGCGCGACTTGTGCCCGGCCTCCTTCATGATCGGCGGAACGGTGGGGTCGGACACGAAGCTCTGCCAGCCTTGCTCGTCCCAGTCGAAGACGACCCAGACCCGATCGGACTCGGAGGGGTCGCGGAAGACGAGCGCGCCCTTCGAGCCGTGCTCCTTGCGCTTCTCGGCGCCTCCGGTCGAGAACACCTCGAGGAACCGGTCGAAGTCCTCGACCTGTGTCGTTGCGAGCAGCATGTGGTCTCCTTTCGTTGGTGTGTGGTCGCGTGGTGGATCCGGTGCCGGGCGTTCAGCCCGCGAGCACCGGCATGTCGACGAGGCGCTCCTCGGGATCGATCGCCCCCAGGTCCTTGGCGATCTCGAAGCGCCCGTTTCGAGCCTGGGCGATGTACATGCTCATGCGCACGTGGTGCTGGCCCGGCACCATCTCCGCGGGCCCGCCCGGGCCGTCGGCGATCCGGGTGTGATCCAGCGCGGCGATCACGTCGGCCTGGGTGAGCGAGCCCGCCTCGGCGACGGCGGCCGCCCAGAGCCGCAGCCCCCGGTAGAGGCCCGACGACCCGCTGCCGCCCGTGAACTTGGCGCTGGCGGGGTAGAGCGCGTCGTACTGCGCGAGGAGCTCGCGGCTGAACGGGTCGGGGACGGTCTGGTAGTAGTCGAGGCAGCTGTAGACGCCCTGGGTGTGAGCGGCCGGCAGCGCCGCAAGGAGGTTCTCCTCGAAGTACGTGCAGACCACGTGGCCGCCGCGCTCGCCGAAGCCGGAGTCATGGAGCTGCTCCAGGAACGGCATGACGCCCGGGGGCACCGTCGTGTTGAACACGACGTCGGCGCCGGTCGAGGCGATCCTGTCGACGGTCGCGTGGTAGTCGGCGTGGTCGAGGGGGAAGTACTCCTCGCCCACGATGCTCCCGCCGTTGGCTGTGACGACCTCCCGGACGCGGGCGTTCATCACGCGCGGCCAGATGTAGTCGGCCGACGGGAGGTAGAACGTCCGCGCCCCGGTCTCGTGCATGAACCACGGGATGAACGGGTCGACCTGCTGCGCGGGCACGGGCCCGGTGCAGAAGATGAGCGGGTCGGACTCCTGCCCCTCGTACTGTTCCGGGTAGATGTAGAGCGTCTTTCCCTCGACCACGGCCGGCCCCTTGATCGCCTGCCTGGTCGAGCTGTAGATCCCGCCGAGGATGACGTCGACCTGGTTCTCCTCGACGAGCTTCCGCGCCTTGGCCGCCGCGACGTCGTCGTCGCTCGCACTGTCCTCGAGATAGAGGTCGAGGTGCCGGCCCAGGAGGCCGCCCTTGGCGTTGATGTCGCCGATGACCATGCGGGCGACGTTCGCGTTGGCGACCCCGATGATCGAGAGCGGGCCGGTCTGGTCGGCGATGACTCCCACCCTGATGGGATCGCCTTCCGGAGCTGGTGATGCCGTCATGCTGATCTCCCTTGCTGGGCGTTCCGCCGCTTGTCCCGGCGTGGATCGACGCGTCGTGGGAAGATTGTGTTCGGCCGCAGCGGCCGATACATCGGGAGATCGCCCCATTTCCACCGCAGCACCGCCCCTTCGCCTCGGTGAGCTCGTGGCCACCTTGGCGCTCGCCCAGGACAACGCATTCGGCCAGCCGCTCGAGTCGCAGCTGCGCTCGTGTCTGCTGGCGACGTGGATCTGCGAGGCGGCGGGGTTCGACGAGGAGCTCCGCGAGACCGTCTACTGGGTGGCGCTGCTCCGGTACGTCGGCTGCACCGGCCACGCCCACGAGGTCGCCACCGTCTTCGGCGACGAGATCGCGATCCGGGCGCAGACGCTGGTGCACGACGCCGCGAACCCCGCCGAGGTGATGCGCGACGTCATGGCGTACGCGACGGCCGGCCACACCGCCGAGGAGCGCGACGAGATCGTCCGGATGATCCAGGAGACGGCCCGCGAGTGGGCGGTCTACAACTTCTCGTCCGGGTGCGAGGTGGCCGACATGCTCGTCGAGCGGCTCGACTTCGGCCCCGACGTGCGCGAGGCGCTGCGCTTCACGTTCGAGCGCTGGAACGGAAACGGCTATCCGGCCCATGCGAAGGGCGAGGCGATCCCGCTCGCCATGCGCGTCGTTCACCTGAGCCACGACATGGAGGCGATCGGCCGCCTCTTCTCGCCCGACCACGCCCTGGATGCGGCGCGTGATCGCCGCGACGCGACGTACGACCCGGGGCTTGCCGACGTGTTCATCGAGCACGGAACCGGCTGGTTCGACCGGCTCGCCGAGATCGAGCCATGGGACGCCGTGCTCGCCCTCGAGCCCGAGCCGCATCGCATGCTCGCCGGTGCCGAGCTCGACGACGCCCTGACGGTGGTCGCCGATTTCATCGACCTCAAGTCGCCGTACATGGGCGGGCACAGCCGCCGCTGCGCGGAGCTTTCAGCCGACGCGGCGCAGGTGCTGGGGCTGGACGACGAGTCCGTCGAGGCGCTCCGCCGTGCGGCGCTCGTGCACGACTTCGGCACGACGATCGTCCCGAACTCGATCTGGGACAAGCCCGGCTCGCTCACACGCTCGGAGTTCGACCGCGTCGAGCTGCATCCGATGCTGACCGAGCAGATGCTGCGCCGCTCTCCTGCCCTGGGCGTCCTGAACCCGGTCGCGTCCACGCACCACGAGAAGGGCGACGGATCGGGGTACCACAAGCGCGTGCCGGCCGACGCCGACGATCTCGGCGCACGCGTTCTGGCGGCGACGGAGATCTACGTGGGGCTGACCACCGAGCGGGCCGACCGGCCGGCGTTCCCGCCCGACGAGGCGGCGACGGAGCTGCGCCGGCTCGAATCAGAGGGCGTGGTCGAGCCGCGCGCGAGCCGGGCGGTGCTGGTGGCCGCGGGGCACGGCGAACCGCGCGGGGCGCCCACGGGCAAGCGGCCGCAGAACCCGGGTGGGCTCACCCGGCGTGAGGTCGATGTCCTGCGGCTCGCGGCCAGGGGGCACACGACCCGCGAGATCGCCGATCGGCTGTTCATCTCTCCCAAGACCGCCGACCACCACATCCAGCACATCTACGGCAAGATCGGCACCTCGACACGAGCCGCCGCCGCTCTCTGGGCGATGCAACATTCGGTCGTTCAGTGACTGCTGGTCGGAAGCCGGCTCAACGACGTGATCGTGATCGACACGAAGCCGGTCAGCGCCAGGCAGGTCGAGATGGGCGCCGTCTTGCCTCAGGCAGCGCTCGGATCTTCTCTCGGTGCCAGAC
>JBOHBE010000365.1:0-4834 GCA_050698235.1 Gaiellales bacterium | reverse complement strand
GGCACGCGCCGCGTCGTGCAGTTCGCCTTCGACTACGCCCGCAGCACCGGCCGGCGCAAGGTGACCTCGGTGCACAAGGCCAACATCATGAAGTACACCGACGGCCTCTGGCTCGAGGTTTCGCGCCAGGTCGCAGCCGAGAACTCCGACGTCGAGTTCGAGGACAGGATCGTCGACAACATGTGCATGCAGCTCGTGCAGAAGCCCGAGCTCTATGACGTCCTCGTGCTCCCGAACCTGTACGGCGACATCGTCTCGGACCTCGGAGCCGGCCTCGTCGGCGGCCTCGGCGTCGCGCCGGGCGGGAACTTCGGCGTCGATGCGGCCGTGTTCGAGCCGACGCACGGCTCGGCGCCGAAGTACGCCGGCCAGAACCGGGTGAACCCGATCGCGATGATGCTGTCGGGCGTCATGATGCTGCGGCACCTCGAGGAGGCCGGAGCAGCCGACCGTCTGGAGGCCGCGATCGCGGCGGTCATCGCCGAGGGCCGGTCGGTCACCTACGACATGAAGCCGTCGCCCGACGACCCGACCGCCGTCGGCACGTCGGACGTCGCGGACGCGATCATCGAGAAGCTGGGGGATGCTGCATGAGCCGCACGAAGATCACCGTCGTCGGCGCCGGGAACGTGGGCGCGACCACGGCTCAGCGCCTCGCCGAGCGCGACTACGCCGACGTCGTGCTCGTCGACATCGTCGAGGGGTTGCCCCAGGGCAAGGCGCTCGACCTCAACCAGTCCGCCCCGGTGATCGGCTACGAGCCGACCGTCGTCGGCACGAACGGCTACGAGGAGACCGCCGGGTCGAGCATCTGCATCATCACGTCGGGCCGCGCGCGCACGCCCGGGATGAGCCGGGACGACCTCCTGCGCACCAACCAGGCGATCGTCGCCGACGTGACCCGGAACCTCGTCGAGCACTCGCCGGATTCGATTCTCATCGTCGTCACCAACCCGCTCGATGCGATGTGCCAGGTGGCGTCGGCCGAGGCGGGCTTCCCGCGCGAGCGGGTGATCGGCATGGCGGGCGTGCTCGACACCGCCCGGTTCCGCACCTTCCTGGCCTGGGAGCTCGGCGTGTCGGTCCGCGACGTGACGGGGTTCGTGCTCGGTGGGCACGGCGACCAGATGGTGCCCGTGACCTCCTACACGAACGTCGCCGGCATCCCGATCGCCGACCTCATTCCGGCGCCGCGGCTGGCCGAGATCGTCCAGCGGACGCGCGACGGCGGGGCCGAGGTCGTGAAGCTCCTGAAGTCGGGCTCGGCCTACTACGCGCCGTCGGCGTCGATCTGCGAGATGGTCGACTCGATCGTCCTCGACCAGAAGCGCGTCCTGCCCTGCGCCGCGCTCCTGGCCGGCGAGTACGGGCTCAACGGGCTCTACATGGGCGTCCCGTGCCGGCTCGGATCGGGGGGCCTCGAGGAAGTGATCCAGATCGACCTCTCGGCGGAGGAGCGCGCCGAGCTCGAACGCTCGGCCGCCGCCGTCCGCGAGCTGATCGCCGTCATGGGGCTGTGACGGGGACAGTCCCCGTACGGTCCGCGTGACACATGGGTGACGAGCGCGTGACCGGTACGGGCGGGCGGCTGCGCCAGCTCGCCAAGCACTCGTTCGTCTACGGCCTCGGCGGCCTCGTCTCGAAGCTCGTCGGCATCTTCCTCCTGCCGATCTACACCCACCGGGTCAACCAGGCCCAGTTCGGCGAGGTCGAGCAGGTGATGGCGTTCGTGGCCGTCGCCGCCGTCGTCCTGCGGATGGGGCTCGTGACGGCGATGTTCCGGTTCTGCTGGGACCACCGCGAGCCGGACGCCAGGGCCCGCACGATCCAGACGGCGTTCACGGCCGTCCTTGCGATGTCGACCGTCGGGCTCGTGGCGTGCCTGCTCTTCATCACCCCGCTCGCGGAGGTGCTGACCTCGAGCCGGGAGCTCGTCGTGATCGGTGCCTTCGGCCTGTGGGTGTCGATGAACTTCGACATCCTCGCCGGGATCTACCGGATCGAGCAGCGGCCGACGGCGTTCGTGGTCTATTCGCTGGTCAACGTCGCCCTCACGGTCGTGCTCTCGATCATCCTCGTGATCCCGCTCGACCTGGGCGCGGTGGGGATCATGATCGGCAACTTCTCGGGGACGTACATCACCTACGTCCTGCTTCTCTACGCCCGCCGCGAGACCGTCGCGCTCGCGCTTGACCGGCCGCTCCTGCGACGGATGCTCGACTTCTCGCTGCCGCTCATGCCCGCCGGCCTCGCCCTCTGGGCGCTCAACCTGGCCGACCGCTTTCAGGTGATCAACCTGGCGTCGCCCACCGAGCTCGGCTCGTACTCGGCGGCGTCCAAGATCTCGCTCGGGATCATGCTACCGATCGCGGCCTTCCAGACGGCGTGGGTGCCGTTCGCCAACTCGTTCACCGACGAGGACGAGGCGAAGCGCACCTACCGCGCCGTCTTCTCGTACTGGACGGCGCTGATCGCGTGGGCGGTCGTGGCGTTGAGCCTCTTCGCGCCGCCCTACATCCACCTGCTCATGCCCCACACCTGGTGGGGGGCGGCTCCGGTCGTCCCGCTCCTCACCGCGGGCTCCGCGCTCTTCGGCGCGTACATGATCCTCTCGATCGGCGTCAACCGCTCGAAGCGCACGAAGCTGACGCCCGTGGTGAACGCTACGGCAGCGGCCATCAACATCGGGCTCAACTTCGTGCTGATCCCGGCCTGGGGGATCGTCGGCGCCGGCGTATCGACGGTGGTCGGCTATGCGGCGCTGGCCGGGCTCGGCTTCGCCAATGCCCAGGCCGGATACCCGGTGTCTCACGACTGGCCGCGCGTGTTCCGAACGACGCTCGTCGCCGCCGTCTTCCTGCTGCTCTCGGCAGAGGTCGTGCCCGCGACGGGGTGGGTCGGGATCCCGGTCCGGATCGCGCTCCTGGCGCTGTTCCCGCTCGCGCTCGTCGTTGCGGGCGTCCTGAACCCCGGCGAACGGCGCCGGATCGCCGAGCTCTTCGCCGACATGCGCCGGCCGCGGAAGGGCAAGCGGGTCGAGGAGGCCGTCGAGCTCGAGGTCGAGCAGGAGGAGGAGGCGCAGGTGTAACGCGACCGGCGGCATCGCTTGTGGCGGAGTACACTTGCGGTATGTGGAGCGGGCTCGAGCACGTTGCGCTGGGCGTTCTGATCGTCGTCGCGGTCTCGGCTCCGAGAGCGCTCCATGGCCTCGTGGCCCGACGAGGCCGGCCGGGTGTCTCGAGCTTCCGTGGCCCTCCCGTGTGGCCGGCACAGCGTCGACCGGCGTAGTTGAGCCGGCCTACAGCCCGAAGACGGACACGGCCAGGATGCTCTGCGAGTCGAACGGCTCGCCGTTCCACCCGCCGAAGCGCTCCTTGAGCCGGAGCCCCGCGATCCGCGCCATCAGGTCGAGCTCGCTCGGGTAGCAGTAGCGGGTCACGATCGGGAACAGGCGCACGCCGCGCTCGGCGCTGAGCGACACATGCGTCTCCTCCAGCCGCTGGGAGACCGGGTCGTACTTCGCGACGTCGAGCCACACCTCGTCGACGCCGACCTCCTCAGCGTCGACGTACTGGTTCTCCCGAAGGCCGTTGATGTGCGCCGGGACACGGGCCTCGATAACGAACGCGCCGTCGTCGGCGAGGTGCGCCGCGACGTTCTCGAAGCAGCGCACCTGCTGCTCCTGCTCGAGCAGGTTGAAGAACGTGTTGTAGACGACATAGATCAGCCGGTAGGTGCCCGAGACCGGCACCTCTGAGAAGTCGCCGATCGTCACCGGGACGGCGTCGCCGCCCGGCTTCTTGCGGAGCTGCGCGACCATGTCAGGCGACAGGTCGATGCCCTCCACGGCGACCCCGCGCGCGGCGAGCGGGAGCCCGATCCGGCCGGTGCCGATGGCGAGCTCGAGTGCCGGGCCGTCTCCGGCCAGCCCGGCGAGGAACGCCACCGCGTCGTCCTCGTCACCGCGGAGGTGCCGGTCGTACTGCTCGGCCGCCTCACCGAGGAAGCTTTTTGCCGGGTCGAAGTCCTGCATCGCTCCTCCTTGCCTACGGCCGCGCCCGGGCCCGGGCCTCCTTGTTGATCGCGCGCCAGCGCTTGCGCTCCTCCGAGCGGGCGCGGGCGTCATGGCGGATCTCGAGATACCGGAGCTCGCGCTGGAGCTTCGTGTAGCTCTCGAAGCGCTCGGCGTCGAGCCGGCCGTCGGCGAGCGCCGCGCGTACGGCGCACCCCGGCTCGGACTCGTGCGCGCAGTCCGAGAAGCGGCACTCGGCGATCAGCTCGTCGACGTCCTCGAAGGCCCGCTCGAGACCCTCGGCCGAGTCCCACAGCTGGAGCTCGCGCATCCCGGGGGTGTCGATGACGCAGCCGGTTCCGGGCAGGACGATCAGCTCACGGTGGGTGGTGGTGTGGCGTCCGCGGCCGTCGTCGCGGATCTCGCGGGTCGCGAGCCGCTCCTCGCCGCAGAGGCCGTTGATCAGCGTCGACTTCCCGACGCCCGACGAGCCGATGGCCGCTCCGGTGCGGCCGCCGTCGAGGCAGGCGCGCACGTCGTCGAAGCCGGCGCCCGTGAGCGACGACGTGACATGGACGGGGACGCCGAAGGTGACGGTCTCGACGAGCGCGAGAGCCGGGCCGATGTCGGGGCAGAGGTCGGCCTTCGTGAGCACGACGACCGGGTCGGCGCCGCTCTCCCAGGCCAGGGTCATGTACCGCTCGAGGCGGCGCACGTTCAGGTCGCGGTTCAGCGACGTGACGAGAAACAGCACGTCGACGTTCACAGCGACCACCTGCTCGGCCGTCTCGTGCCCGGCCTGCTTGCGCCGATAGGCCGACC
>JBOHBE010000364.1:0-6007 GCA_050698235.1 Gaiellales bacterium | reverse complement strand
GTCCGCACCCGTCCGCGCCGGGGCTCGATCGGGTCGCAGCGGGCGCTCGGTCGCGGCCCGCGGACGGCCGCCGAGATCGACGCTAGCCTCATCACGCTCGTCGATCGGGTGACGCGGCGGATGCGAGCCGCCGACCGGGTCGGCCGGACCGTCGTGCTGCGCCTGCGCTTCAGCGACTTCTCGCGGGCGACGCGGTCGCACACCATGCGCCGCCCCACCGCCCAGACGCAGACGATCCTCGTGGCGATGCGGGGCCTGGTGGCCGCCGCCACGCCGATGATCGAGCGCAGAGGCCTGACGCTGATCGGCGTGGCGGTGACCAACCTGGCGGACGCGGGGGAGCGTCAGCTCGAGCTGCCGTTCGAGCCCGACCGGAGCGAGGCGCTCGACGAGGCGCTCGACGAGGTGCGCCGGCGGTTCGGCTCGCAGGCGCTCACCCGCGCCGTGCTCCTGGGGCGCAGCCCGGGCCTCACCGTGCCCCTGCTGCCGGACTGACCGCCGTGGCGATCAGGCACACGCCCGGGATCTCGAGCCCGGTCGGCGTCCGGTACGCGCCGATCCGCTCGGCGGCGCGCTGCTTGAGGGCCCGCGCGGCGTCGTCCGGGAGCGCCGCCAGCCGCTGGGCCAGAGGCCCGGCCAGGGCGGCCGTCCGCTCCCACCACTCGTCGACCGATGCGGCGTGGTACGGCACCGAGAGCTCGCCGACCTGGACGTGGGCCAGGCCCGCTCCCGCCAGCACGGCTCCGAGCTGGTCGGCATCCGACAGGGAGAACGGGTGGGGGATGCCCGGCGGCGGAGTCGGGACGCCCAGCTGCTCGCTGACGGCGTCGAAGACGACGCTCAGCCAGGGATTGCGCTCGCGCGGGCCCCAGACCGTGATCGCTGCCCGGCCGCCCGGCCGGAGGATGCGCCGGATCTCGCGCGCTGCGGCGGCCGGATCCGGGACGAGCATGAGCCCTTCCCGGCACAGCACCACATCGAACGAGGAGTCCGGCTCGTCGATGTACTCGAGGTCGAGCACACGCGCCGAGACGTTCAGGAGGCCGCGGTCCAACGCCTGGCCGGCGGCGATCGCCGTCATCTCGGACGAGAAGTCGGAGATGACGACCTCTCCGCCCGGAGCGACGAGCGGCGCGGCGTCGAGCCCTGGCCCTCCGGTTCCGCAGGCCAGCTCGAGGACGCGCTCGCCGGGGCGTGGCCGGGTCAGGTCGAGCATCCGCTCGGTGACGTGCGCGCCGCGACTGTCGATGTAGGTGAGGTGGGCGGCCCACGCTCCGGCCACGCCGGACCACATCTGGTGCAGCTGGGCCCGGAGCGGATCGCGGGAGGGGGTGACGGCAATGCTCATGGTTCCTGTCCTTTCGATATTGACTACATGTTACGAGTAACGAATACTGAGGTACTCTACCGAAATGCCGGGCGCTGTCAAATCGACCCGCCGCTATGACTCGCCACGGCGGCGTGAGCAGGCGGCCGCGACCCGGGTCGACATCCTGCGGGCGGCGGAGGAGCTCTTCGCGGCGCAGGGCTACGCCGCGACGACGATGGCGGCAATCGCGGCGGGGGCCGGCGTGTCGCTGAAGACCGTGTACGTCGCGTTCGAGACGAAGGCCGGCGTGCTGCGGGCGCTGTGGAATGCGCGCCTGCGGGGGGACGAGGGCGACGCGCCGATCGCCGAGCGGCGCCCGTACCTCGACGTGCTCGAGGAGCCCGACCCCGCCGGCCAGCTACGGCTGAATGCACGCAACTCGCGCGCGGGCAAGATCCGCCTAGGGGCCGTGATCGAGGTGATCCGGTCGGCGGCGGCGGTCGACGGGGACATCGAGGAGCTGTGGGCGCGGATCGGCACGGAGTACCTGGCGAACCAGCGGGCAATCGTCGAGAGCCTCGCCGAGAAGGGCGCGCTCCGGCCGGGCCTCGACGTCGACCGCGCGGCCGACATCCTGTGGGCGATCAACCATCCGACGGTGTGGCAGCTCCTGGCCGGCGAGCGCGGCTGGACCCCCGAGCAGTACGAGGAGTGGTCGGCGGCCGCCGCGTGCAGGGAGCTGCTCACCCCACGCTGATCGGTCGCGCGGCTGCGGCCACGTTTCCCTTCGCCTCGTACAGCCGCAGCGCCTCCCGTCCGGCGGCCTCGGCGGCCGGCACGTCTCCGGCCAGGGCCAGCACCTCGGCCAGCGTCCGGTGGGCGTCGGCCCGGAATGTGAGGAGCTTCGTCACGTCGGCGGCCGCGGTCGCGGCCCGGGCGTCGTCCAGCGCGTCGTCGAGCGATCCGTGGTGGGCCGCGAGGAGGGCGCGTGCGCTCAGGCGCTTCACGACCCACTCCGCGTCCGAGGGCGCGGGGAGCGCGTCGATCGCGTCGATCGCGGCCGCAGCGTCGCTCCAGGCACCCTGCCGGAGCAGGGCGTGCGCCACGTCGACCCTGACCGTGGCCTGGAACCAGCGGTCGCCGGTCTCGGCGGTGATGCGCTCGGCGTCGCGGACTGCCCGCTCCGCGGCGGCCGGGTCTCCGGCGAGCGTCTCGAGCTGCGCGTCGAAAAGCGCCATGTAGGCGCAGGCCTGGCGCAGGCCGAGCTCCGTGAGCCCCTCGCGCGAGCCCGCCATGCCGGCGCGGGCCACTTCGAACCTGCCCGCCATCGCCTCGAGCACGGCGCGGAACCCGGCCACCTCGAGCTGCGCCACGCGATCGCCGGCGAAGAGGTCCGCGAGCTCGTCGCAGCGCTCGAGCGCAGACGCCACCGGCGTGACGCCCTGGACGAGCGCCCAGGCCATGAAGCCCACGGCCGCCGATGCCTCGAAGCCGCTCCCGGCGCGCCGGGCGGCCTCGAGCATGCGCTCGGCCGATGCGTGGCCCGCCTCCGGGTCGCCGCCCATCCAGACCAGCTCGCAGCGCAGGTAGTGGGCCCGGGCGACGCCGAGGTCGTCGCCGAGCGCGCTCAGGGTGTCGAGCGCGTGGTCGACGATCTGGAGCGAGCGGGCGGTGTCGGTGGTCGCCTGCCCCTGGTAGACGCGCAGCCGCTCCCGTTCGACCACCGCACGCGCGGACGCCCGCTGTGCTCCCGCGGCGCGGCCGGCCCGGACACCCTCCTCGGCGACCGCCGCGGCATGCTCGAACGACCCCGCTGCGAAGAGCGCCGCGGCGAGTGCCGGCAGGAGCTCGGCCCGCTCCTCCGGCGGATCCTGGTCGAACCGGGCTGCGCGCTCGAGCAGCCCGATCTCGCCGCGAAGGTCGCCGCGACGGTGTGCGGCCCGGGCCGCGGCTGCGAGCGCGGCTCGGGCGCGGACGGCGAGATCGTCCGCGCCCTCCGCGCCGATGTCGCGGGCGCACCGCCACGCCGCCTCGAGCTGGCCGCCGACCTGCGCCTCGATGTCGGGGCCGGCGTCGCGGCGCGCCGCCAGCCACGTCGCGTGTCGCTCGTGGAGGCGTGCTCGCGCGGCCTTCGAGAGCGACGCATACGCGGTGTCGCGGATGAGCGAGTGGCGAAACCGCAGTGCGTCGTCCTCGGCGAGGAGCCCACGACGGACCAGCGCCGCGCACGTCGCCTCGATTTCGGGGAGCGAAGCGCCGTCTGCGAGAGAGAGGATCGACCCGACCGTGAACTCGTCGCCCTGGATCGAGCCGTAGCAGAGGGCGGCGCGCTCGCCGGGCTCGAGGGAGTCGAGCCGGGCCGCGAGCACGGCGTGGATGGCGGGCGGAAGATCGCCGTCGTCGAGGCGCTCGTCGACGTAGGTCGTGAGCTGCTCGAGGAAGAGCGGATTGCCCGCCGCGGCCTCGGCGATGCGTTCGCGGGCCGCGTCGGTGCCGCCCAGCTGGTCGAGGAGCGCCCGGCTCTCGCCGGCCGAGAGCGGGCCGAGGTCGAGGTGCACGTGCCGGCCCGCCGCTGCGGCCAGGGCTCAGCCGCACCGGGCCGCGTGAGGCAGACCAGAAGCCCCGGACTGGAGCCGGGGGGCGCCACCACCGAGTCCAGGAGGTCGAGGAGCCCGGGCTCGGCCCACTGGATGTCGTCGACGACGACCGCCACCGGGGCTTCGCGGGCGAGCGCGCCGAGGAAACGGCGGACGGCCCACGGCGCCTCGTCGCCGGCGGGGCCAGGCCCGAGGCCCGCCAGCGCAGCGACGCGCTCGACGATCCCGGACGGCACGTCGAGGACCACGGGCATGTCCCCGAGGGCGCGGCCTGCGCACGCCTGGAGCACGATGTCGCGCAGCGGGCGGAACGTCGTGCCCTCGCCGTAGGGAGGGCAGCGGCCGGTGACGACGACGGTTCCGTCGGGGAGCGCCGCGGGGAGCTCGGCGGCGAGCCGCGACTTTCCGATGCCCGGCTCGCCGGTGATCGTCACCACCACCCACGCCTGCTCCGCGCGCGCCTGCGCGTGGGCCTGAACCACGACGTCGAGCTCGTTGCGCCGCCCCACGAGCGGGCGGTCGAGCTGCCGTCTGATCGCCGGGGCATCGTCGGCCAGCCGTTCGACGTGCACCGATCCGTCCGGCTGTCGCTCGCCGTCGCCGGCGTGCTCGACCAGCCGCCACGTCGATGCCGCCGCATGCACGCCGACCGAGCCGCGAGCGAGCGCCTCCGCCTCGGTCACCGGCCGGCCGAACACCTCCGCGACGCCGGCCCCGCCCGACGCGACGACGACCCCGGAGCTGATCCCCACCGCCCGCACGCCGCCGCCCGCCACGAGTGGCTCGGCCACGAGCTCGAGCGCTGCCCGGACAGCGCGGAGCGGATCGTCCTCCCTGGCGGCCGTGACCCCGAACGCGACGAGCGCGCCGTCGGCCCGCAGGTCACAGACGGTCCCGCCGTGACGTTCGGAGACGGTCGTGATCGCGGCGTGGTGCCCGGCCAGCTCCCGCTGGAGCGCCTCGGGATCGAGCTCCAGAGACCCGGCAGCGCTGTCGAGGCGGGCGAAGACGCAGGTGACCTGCCGCCGGTCGTCCACCGCCGGCGTGGCAGGCCGTGGCCGCTCGACCTCGTGGCGGAGGATCTCGGCTTCGAGCTCGCGCAGCGCCGGCCCGGGCTCGAGGCCGAGACCTCCGAGGAGCGCCTTTCGGGCGTCGCGGTAGATGGCCAGTGCGTCGGCCTGGCGCCCGGCCCGGTAGAGGGCCCGCATCAGGAGCTCGCGCAGCCGCTCGTCGAGCGGATGCTCGGCCACCAGCGCTTCGAGCTCTCCGGCCACCTCGGCGCCCGTCGCGAAGTCGGCCGAGATCCGATCGGCGGTGCACCGCAGGTGGAGCGCCTCGAGCCGCGCCGCCTCGGGCTGCGCAAACGCTGCGCCGGCCACGTCGGCCAGGGGCGGGCCGCGCCACAGCTCGAGCGCAGCCCGCAGGGTCTCGGCGGCCTCGCGCGCCCGGCCGTCGGCCAGCTCGTCGCGGCCGCGTCGCGCCAGCGCCTCGAACCGGTCGGCGTCGACCCTGTCCGGGTCGACCGCGAGCGTGTAGCCGGCGGCCGTCGAGCCGACGGCGTCCACGCCGATCGCGGCCCGCAGGCGCGACACCACCACCTGGACGGCATTGCGAGCATTGGCGGGAGGCGCATCGGCCCAGAGCGCGTCGACGATCTGGTCGGCCGTCACGGCCTCGCGCCTGTGCGCGAGGAGCAGGCAGAGGAGGCCCCGGGCGCGGCCCCGCGGGACAGGCGCCGGGCGCCCATCGTCGAGATCGACCTCGACCGGCCCGAGGATGCGGTACTCGACGCTCACCCAGCGAGGATATCGCCGGGATGAAAGCCATCTGAAAGCGGCCCCGGCGACGCTCCGGTCATGAGCGCGGCCGCCACCGAGCAGAAGGCACGGCTCCGCCGCGAGTTGCGGCGGCTCGACACGATCCTCTTTCTGATGTCGGCGATGGTCGTTGTCGACACGATCGGGGCGATCGCGATCGGCGGCGAGCAGGCATTCACGTGGCTCGCCGTGCTGTTCGTCACCTTCTTCATCCCGTCGGCGCTCATCAGCGCCGAACTCGGGGCCGCCATCCCGGAGGAGGGCGGCGCCTACGTCTGGGTGCG
>JBOHBE010000363.1:0-3681 GCA_050698235.1 Gaiellales bacterium | reverse complement strand
AAGCTCGAGGATCCCCGGTTCGACGCGTCGCTCTGGGCGGTCGCGCGCGACGGAGGCAAGGTGTGCGGCGTCGCGCTCTCGACGGCCGGCCAGTTCGACATGGGGTTCGTGAACGCGCTTGCGGTGCGACCGGCGTGGCGCCGGCGCGGGCTCGGCCTGGCGCTCCTACGGCAGGCGTTCACGTGGTTCTGGGAGCGAGAGGAGCGGCGCGTCGGCCTCGGCGTCGACACCGAGAACCCGACGGATGCCGTGCGCCTCTACGAGCGGGCCGGGATGCGTGCCGTGTGGCAGGCGGACGTCCACCACAAGGTGCTGCGCGGAGAGTAGGTAGCGGGCCGCCACCGGCGGCTGGTAGACGGCCCGCGTGGAAGAGGTGTCGGCGCGGGGAGGCGCGCCCGCCCATCACTGCGGCGGGAGACGTGCCTCCCCGTTTCGGGTGGTCGTGACCTACGCGACGGCCGGCGCGAACTCGTCGAGGCGCAGGGCCTGTGCGAGCTGTGCCTTGGGCCGCGCGCCGATCGCATGCGCGACGACCTGACCGTCCTTGAGCAGGACGATGGTGGGGATCGACGCCACTCCGAAGGCGGCGGCGATCTGCGGCTCGGCGTCGACGTCGAGCTTTCCGACCTTGATGCGGCCGGCGTAGTCGCCCGCCAGCTCGTCGACGATTGGGCCGACCATGCGGCAGGGGCCGCACCAGGCCGCCCACATGTCGAGCAGGACCGGGACGTCAGACTCGACGACCTCGGTCTGGAAGTTTGAAGACGTGATCTCGATGGACTGGGACATTTCGGAGTTCTTCCTCCCATTGGGAACTAGTTAGCCAGATAGCTAAATAGTTGCACATGTGGTACGCTCGTGCAAATGGCGCTTCCAAGCCCGCTCACATCGGAGATGGCCGAGGCGATCGCTGAGCGCTTCCGCGTCCTCGGCGAGCCGACCCGGCTTCGCCTGCTCGATCTGCTGGCGGGAGGCGAGCGGACCGTCGGCGACCTGGCCGCCGCGATCGGCTGCACGACCGCGAACGTTTCGAAGCACCTGGCGATCATGGCCGACGCCGGCATCGTGACGCGCCGCCGTGCCGGCCTGCATTCCTACTACGCCGTCTCGGATAGGGCGGTCTATGAGCTCTGCGCCCAGGTGTGCGGCTCGCTGCGCGCGATCGCAGACGCCCGCGCGGCCAGCCTGCGCGAAACCGCCTGAAACACCTGTACCTGGTACCAATGTTTCAGGCTAGAGCCGGGTGTGAAACACCTGTACCTGGTACCAATGTTTCAGGCTAGAGCCGGGTGCGGAGCGCCATCACGTTCGCGACGTACGCCTCGCTGACCGGGAGGATGCCGAACATCCGCGTCGCGCCCTCGCCCTGGTAGTACGCCGCCACGGCCATCGGGACGTTGCCCTGGAACGCGACCAGGAGATGGCGCAGGAAGGCCACGCCGACCCGGATCCCGCCGTCGGGCGTGTGGGCGACCGGCGCGCCGATCAGGCCCTGCTCCACGAAGTCCCACGTCGCGGGCGTCACCTGCATGACGCCCCATGCGCCGACCGCTGAGACGGCTGCGGGGTTGAAGCCCGACTCCTGCCAGGCGATCGCGCGCACGAGGTGGGCGTCGACGCCGTAGTGCGCGCTCCAGTGGTCGATCGACCAGCCGACCGACCACGGCGCCGGCAGCGGCGCGGGGGAGGCCATGGGCGCACGGTGTGTCCCGTGCGCCGGCACCCGCAGCCGCGTCCCGGTGATCAGCACGTGGTGGACGTGCAGGCCGTTTGCACGGGCCAGGCGGCGGAGCCCGACGCCGAAATGGCGGCCGATCGCCGTCAGCGTGTCGCCGCGGTGCACGCGGTAGCGGCCGCGCCAGCCGGCCCCGGTGCGCCGGTGGACGTGAGGGCGGGCGTGGTGGGGCTTCGCGCCATGGGCGGTGGCGTGGGCGTGGCCGGGGATCCGAAGCGTCGTCCCCGAGATCAGGAGGCCGCGCAGTCGCAGGTCGTTCGCCCGCGCCAGGCTGCGCAGCTCGACGTGATAGCGGCCCGCGATCGCCGAGAGCGTGTCGCCCCACTGCACGGTGTATCTGGCCCGCGCGGGGGCGGAGTGGCTTCGGCCGGGCACGTGCAGCACGGTCCCGGCGACCAGCACGGCATACGGCTTTCGGTGGTTCAGGCGCGCCAGCCGCTCGAGGCTCACATGGTGATCCTGGGCGATCCACGTCAGCGTGTCGCCCCAGCGCACGACGTATCGCCCCGCCTGGGCGGGGGAGGCGGTCAGCAGCAGGAGCAGGATCGCTGCCGCCACCGCGGCGGCGCGGGGACGCACCTGGAAATGCACGTGTTTCGCTTGCAGAACAAGCCACTTTCGACGTGCCCCACGGATCCCCTGCGCCGCGACGTCCGATTCCTTCCACTAATGTTGGCGCGCATGCTCTCGGCTATGGGGACAACGCAGCGCGAGCTCATCCCGAAGGTGGTCGCAGAGGCCATCGGCACGTTCGCGCTCATCTTCATCGGTGCCGGATCCATCGTCGTGGGCGCCGACCTCACCGGTGTGGCTCTCGCACACGGGCTTGTCATCGGCGTCATGGTCTGCGCGGTCGGCCACATCTCCGGTGGCCACTTCAACCCGGCAGTGACGTTCGGCTTCTGGATCACCAAGCGGCTGCCGACCGTCGATGCGGTGGCCTACTGGCTCGGCCAGTTCAGCGCTGCCATCATCGCCGCCCTGCTGCTGAAGGCGGCCCTGCCGGTCGAGGGGACGCTCGGTCGCACGGTGCCGGCGCCCGGCGTCGGCGACGGCCAGGCGCTTCTGATCGAGTTCATCCTCACGTTCTTCCTCGGCTGGGTCATCTTCGCCGTCGCGGTCGACGACCGCGGGACGATGGCCGTCGTCGCCGGCCTGCCGATCGGCTTCGTCATCACCTTCGACATCCTGATGGGCGGCCCGCTGACCGGCGGGAGCATGAACCCCGCGCGGACGCTCGGCCCCGACGTCGTCACCGGGCACTTCGACTCCATCTGGATCTACTTCATCGCCTGTCCGGCGGGCGCGGCGGCGGCGATGGGCCTCTACGACTGGCTCATCCTGCGGCCACGAGCGGCTGAGGCCGCTCCCGCCAAGTCCAAGTAGGCGGTCGCCGAGATCAGCCGGGCGTGCCGTCGTCCGGCGCCCGTCCCAGCCGTTCCAGGAGCTCAGCGACCCGTCCCTCGGCGGCGTCCAGCTTTGCCCGGCACAGGGCGTGGAGCGCCTCGCCGCGCTCCCACAGCGTGAGTGCCTCGTCGAGCGAGGTCCGCCCGTCCTCCAGCTTGCGCACGATCTCCTCGAGCTCGTCGCGCGCTTCCTCGAATGTCGGCTCCCGGGCCGTCACTCCTCCGTCTCCTCGACGCGGGCGACCAGGCGGCCCCGGGCCAGGCGCACGCCGACGCGGTCGCTGACCGCCACCGCCGCCGAGTCGCGAACGACCGCGCCCTGGTCGTCCTGGACGATCGCGTAGCCGCGCTCGAGCGTAGCCGCCGGGCCGAGCACCCGCAGGCGCCCGTATGCAGCATCGACCCGCGTCGCCTCACGCTCGAGCCGGTGCGCCGGCAGGCGTGCCAGGCGATCCCCGCTCGCAGCGAGCGCGGCCCGGCGGACGTCGATCCAGGCCTGCGGCCGTGCGAACGCCGGGCGCGACACGAGCAGTCCGAGCG
>JBOHBE010000362.1:0-13549 GCA_050698235.1 Gaiellales bacterium | reverse complement strand
GCGGCGAGCAGTACCAGAACACGTTCGCGATCTCCGTCGCGGGCCGCGGGTTCGAGGCGCACATCTCGACGGAGCTCGACGTCACGCTCCCCGAGTCCGCCTGCGTCTACTGCGGCAACTGCATCGCCGTCTGCCCGACGGGCGCGCTCATGTTCAAGAGCGAGTACGACCTGCGCCAGACGGGCACGTGGGACGAGTCCGCCCAGACGGTCACCGAGACAATCTGCTCGTACTGCGGCGTCGGGTGCAGTCTCGAGCTGCACGTGCAGGACAACGACATCGTCAAGGTGACGTCGCCGCTCGACCATTCGGTCACGCACGGCAACCTGTGCGTGAAGGGCCGGTTCGGGTTCCAGTACGTCCAGAACCGGGCACCCGAGACATCCGATGGCTGACCCGGTGGAGGACGCCGGCGAGCGCCTCGAGACGGCCGAGCGGCCGACGAGCACGAGCCGCGTCCGCGTGCTCAACGTCGAGGGCGGCGAGCGCCACCGCCGCTCGGATCGGCTCGCGACTGAGGAGCCGATGGAGATCCGCGTCGACGAGCCGGGCGGCGAGCAGCGCAAGGTGGCTGTGACCATGCGCACACCGGGCCACGACTTCGAGCTCGCGGCCGGGTTTCTCTTCACCGAGGGCATCATCGGCCCCGGCGACGTGCGCGGCATCCGGTACTGCGACGTCCCCCGCGAGGAGCAGCACTACAACGTCGTCACCGTCGCGGTCGGCCGGCCGCTGCCCGACTTCGCCGCCCGCAGCTTCTACACGACGTCGAGCTGCGGGATCTGCGGGAAGGCGTCGCTCGAGGCGCTCGACGTGCAGTGCGCGCCGGTCGCCCCGGGGCCGGTCGTCACGGCCGAGCTCCTGACGTCGCTGCCGGACGAGCTGCGCCGCGTGCAGCGCGTCTTCGACCGCACGGGCGGCCTGCACGCTGCCGCGCTCTTCGATGCGGACGGGAAGCTTCGGACATCGCGCGAGGACGTCGGCCGGCACAACGCCGTCGACAAGGCCGTCGGGGCCGAGCTGATGGCCGGGGCGCTCCCGCTCTCGGACACCATCCTGCTCGTGTCCGGACGCGCCAGCTTCGAGATCGTCCAGAAGGCCGCCGTCGCGGGCGTGCCGATCATCTGCGCGGTCTCGGCGCCGTCCAGCCTGGCGGTCGACGCCGCCCGCCGGTTCGGGATCACCGTCGTGGGGTTCCTGCGCGAGGAGCGGTTCAACGTGTACTCGCACACCGAGCGCATCGCCGGCTCCTGAGCGGTCAGGCGCGAAGCGCCGCCACGGCGACCGCCATCTGCGGCGGCGCGACGAGCCGCCAGAGACACTGGTCGTGGCCGCCGTCGGCCCAGTCTGTTCGCGCACCCGGGAGGGCCGCGGCGAGACGGCGAGCGTTGTCGTAGAACGGGTCGCTCGTCCCGCAGCCGATCCAGACGGGCATCCGCTCGAGACGGCGGACGCCGCCGAAGACGTCGTTTCGGCCGAAGTCGTCCCGGCCGTCGAAGGCATCTCCGACCCAGACATCGCCGTAGTCCGGCCAGATCGCCGGGCTCGCGACGGTGACGCCCGACCATCCGCCCGGGTCGCGCTCGGCCGCGAGCAGCGCGCCGTAGCCGCCCATCGACCACCCGGCGGCGACCCGTCCGGGCCCGCCGAGGCCGAACTCCCGGTCGAGAAGCGGCAGGAACTCCGTCTCGAGCATCGCCATCCGGTCCTCGCCGTCCGTGCGAGCGTGCCAGTAGCTCTCGCCTCCGTCCACCGACGCCAGCGCCACGGCGGCACCGGTCCGCACGAGCTCGGCCGCCAGGAACGCATGCAGGTGCAGGTCGTCGAACACCCAGCTCGCCGGCGACCCACGGCCGGGCAGCGCCACGATCACCGGTAACGGGCTGCTCGCCGACACGCCGTCGGGGCGCCACACCATCCACCCGACATCCCCGTCCGGGACGTGCGCCGAGTGGAGCATGCCGCCGACCGGCGCCTGAGCCGGCTCGTCGGGGACGGCGCCGTCGGGCCCGGCACACGTGTCCGCGAAGTGGTGCCAGACCCGTGCCGCCTCACCCGAGCGCTCGGCCCAGAGCCCTGCGGCCGTCCCGGCCACGGCCACCGCCGCGGCGCCGCCCAGCAATCGCCGGCGCGTCGACCTCGCGTCGCCCGTCATCGAGCGACCGTACAGGCTCTAGCCGCGGTCAGACAGCGTGAACTGCGCGACGATGCGCTCGAGATTCGCGGCCGTGCGGCTCAGATCCTGGGCGGACTCGGCGAGCTCCTGGGTGGCCGCCGACGTCTGCTGGGTGGCCGCGGACACCTGCTCGGCCGAGGCCGAGGACTGCTCGGCAACCGATGCGATCTCGCTGGTGGCGCGGCCGATCGTCTCGGCCCGCACCGTGATGTCGACGACCGCCTGGCCGATCGACTCGAACGCCTCCCGGGTGCGCTGCACGGTCTCGACTGACTCGCGCGTTCCCTCGGCGCTCGCCGTCACCACCTTCGCGGCACCGGCGGTCTGCGCCTGGATCTCGCCGATCAGGCCCGCGATCCGCTCGGCCGCCTGCTGGCTCTCCTCGGCGAGCTTCCTGACCTCCTCGGCCACGACGGCGAAGCCGCGCCCCTGCTCGCCGGCCCGGGCGGCCTCGATCGCAGCGTTCAGGGCCAGCAGGTTCGTCTGGGCGGCGATGCTCGAGATGGTCTCGACAATCCCGCCGATCTGGCCCGACCGGTCGGTGAGACCGCCCATGGCGCCGGCCAGCTCGGATGCCGAGTCGGCCAGCCCCTGGATCGCCGCAGACGCCTCGGCGGCCACGCCGACGCCCTGATCGGCGACGCGGCTCGCCTCGGCGGCGGCCCTGTTCGCCTCGTCGACGGTGCTCTTGGTCTCGCCGATCATCGCCACCTGGCGCTGGGCGCCCTCGGCGACCTCGCCCACGGCGGTCGCGATCTCGTCGACCGCCCGCTCGGCCTCGCTCGAGGCCGTGGCCATCTGACTCGACGCCTCGGTCACCTGCCGGGTCGCGGAGGCGACCTCGGAGATGACGAGGGACATGTTGTCGGTCATGCGCGCGAAGGCGTTTCCGAGCACGTCGGCCTCGCCGCGCGGCGTCACAGAGGCGGTCAGGTCGCGCGCCGCAAGGCGCTCGGCGGCGTCCGCCATCTCGGACAGGTACGCCTGCATCCGCACGAAGGCCGAGCCGAGCTTGTCGGCGTCTGACCGGGCCTCGACGTGCGTCGAGAGGTCGCCGTCGCTGATCCCGGCGGCCACCTCGGCGATCCCGATCAGGTAGTCGTGCATCGCGACGAACGCGTTTCCGAACTCGTCGCGCTCGCTCAGCGGCTCGACCGTCGAGGACAGGTCGCCGGCGCCGATCTCGGCCGCGATCCTCCCCATGTCCGCCGTCCGTGCGCGCATCGAGTTGTACGCGACGATGGTCGACTGGGCGTGCTCGAGCATGTCGTTGAAGATCTCGCCGAGCGCTGCGATCTCGTCGCCTCCGCGCACGTCGACCGGGGTCGTCACGGGCGTCACCTCCTGCGACAGGTCGCCCTCTCCGGCCATTGCGTTCAACCCGGCCTGAAGGTCGGTCAGGCAGTGGTCGCGGAGGCTGCGAAGGCGATCCCTGAGCGGGGCGAGCCCACCCGAGATCCGCCGCGTGAGGAGGTACGCAATGGCCGACGCGGCGAGCACCGCAACGATGACCAGCACGATCGACACGGTGCGCGTCGTCGAACCGTCGGAATGGAGTTGGGTCACCGCCGCCTGGCGGCTGGCCTCGGCCTCGTTCAGAAATGTGTCGAGCTTCGCAGTCAGGCCATCGACTGCCTCGTCGGAGGCGTCCACGAGCTCAAGAGCCCTGCGATGGTGGCCGGCCTGCACCGCAGCCCACATCTGCGAGTCGACGCCCATGAAGTCGGCGAAAGACGCCTTGACCTGGGCGAGCGTCGCGCGCCCCCTCGGATCGGTCGTGTTGCGATCCGCCTGGGCCAGCACCTCGCGGAACGCACCGACGTCGGCCAGGAAATCCTGGCGGGCGGACGGGCCGACGAGCACGTACTTGGTCTGCGAGTAGTGGAAGTCGCCGGCCGCCGCGCTCATCTCCTGGGCCACCACCAGCTTGTGCGAGACGACGGTGTCGATGTTGTCCGCCGCGCCCGTGATGTTCGAGGTTCCCCAGAACGCCGTGGCGGCGACGCCGACGAGCAGCACCAGGATGGCCCCGAATCCGGCGTAGAGCTTGGCGCGGATGGGCAGGCGGTCGAGCACATGCTGGAATGGCAGACGCACAAGCCCCGTAATCGGCTCAACCACGCGGGATTTAAGCGGCGACGGCTGGGTCGCGAAGGCGGTATCCGACGCCCGTCAGCGTCTCGATGGCATCCCGGGGGATCCCTCCCGCCTCGAGCTTGTCGCGGAGCCGGCCCATGTGCGTGCGCAGGAGCTGCATCTCCTGCGCGTAGCCGGGGCCCCAGACCTTGCGCAGGAGCATCTGATGCGTCAGCGGCCGGCCGGCGGCGACGGCGAGCTCCTTCAGCAGGTCGAACTCCGTCGGCGTCAGGCGAAGCTCGGCGCCGTCGACCGTGACGACGCGGCGCGGCAGGTCGATCGAGAGCCGGCCCACCTCGACGACGCGATCTCCGGGGGCTGCGCCGTCCGAGCGTCGCAGGAGAGCGCGAACACGGGCCAGGAGCTCGCCGATCCCGAACGGCTTGGTCAGGTAGTCGTCGGCTCCGGCGTCGAGCGCCCGGATCTTGTCGGGCTCGTCCTGCACCGCCGAGATGAGGAGGATGGGCGCCGAGAGCCAGTCGCGCAGTTGGGCGCACACCTCGGCGCCGTCGCCGTCGGGCAGCATCAGATCGAGGATCACGAGGTCGGGCGGCGTGAGCGCCGCCGCGGTCAGCGCCTCGGCCGCGCCGGCCGCCGTGGCGACGCGGTAGCCGGCCTTCGTGAGCGTGACCTCGAGGGCCCGCCGGATCGGGCGCTCGTCGTCGACGACGAGGATCAGCGGCTCGCCGCTCACGGCCCACTCGCTCCGGCCGCCGGGAGCGCGAGAACGAAGGTGCTGCCGCCGCCCGGGGTGTCGGTCGAGAGCTGGACGTCGCCGCCGTTGGCGACCGCAAGCCCGCGGGCGATCGCCAGGCCGAGCCCCGATCCTGGCACGTCGCGCGTGCGGCCGCCGCGGGAGAACGGTTCGAAGATCTGCGTGGCGTCCTCAGATGCGACGCCGGGGCCGTGGTCGCGCACCGCGATCTCGACGAGCCCACCGCGTGGGGCGATGCGCACCTCGACCTCGCCGTCGGCGGGCGAGAACTTGAGCGCGTTCTCGACGACGTTCACGACGACGCGCTGGAGCTGCGGCCCGTCGCCCCGCACCAGCGGCACGTCGGCAGCCGCCTCGACCCGCACCCGGGTCTGCGACTCGCCGCGGAAGAGCTCGGCGACGGCCGCCTCGACCAGGTCGCGGGGATCGAGCCAGTCGGCGGCGGGCGGCAGCGCGCCCGCATTCAGGCGCGAGAGGTCGAGGAGGTTCTCGACCATCCGGGTCATCCTGCTGCTCTCGGCGCCGATCGTGTCGAGAAGCTCCTGCTCGTCGGCATCGAGCGCTGCGAACCGCAGGCCGCCCGACGCGGCGGCGATGGCCTGGAGCGGCGAGCGCAGGTCGTGCGAGACGGCCCGCAGGAGCGCCGTCTTGAGCTCGTCTGACCGCAGGAGCGCCTCGGCGTTCACCTGCTCGCGCATCCTCCGCTCACGCTCCTCGCCGAGAGCGATCAGGCCGGCGAGCTGGCGCGCGATCCGCATCGACGCGGGCGACGACAGAAGCTCGGGCCCGCCGCCGGCAAGGCGAAGCTCGCCGATCGGACGCCCGTTCAGCTCGAGCGGGAGCGCGTGGACCCCGCCCTTCGCCGCTGCCCCGCGCACGATGACGCCGCTCTCCGCGCCAAGCGTCCTGGCCGCCTCGTCGCCGAGCCCGGCAAGGGCGTCGTCAAGGTTGGACGCCGTGGCGATGACGGTCGCGAACCGTTCGCCGAGGCGGGCCTCCTCGGCGCGGCGGGCGGCCTCCTCACGGCCGCGGCGCTCACGCGCGGCGAGGTCGCTCGTGACGACGGCTGTGACTGCGAAGGCCGCGAGGGCGAGCCAGTCGCTCGACGAGTCGATCACGAGCGTATGCGCCGGCGGCAGGAAGAAGAAGTTGAACGCGAGCGAAGACGCGAGGCTCGTCCCAAGCCCCCACCAGAGGCCGTAGATCGACGACACGCCCAGCACCGCGAGGAGGTAGAAGACCCCGGCCGAGCGCACGGGGACGTTCGGCGTGACGGCGGCCACGAACGCCGTGGATGCCGCCACGAGCGCCGCCGAGACGACGAGCGCCGACAGGCGCGACGACCGCCCCGCACGGACGCGCACGGCGGCCGTAAGGTCGGTCCGGAGCCGCCGGTCGGTGCGCGTCGCGGCCATGCTGCGGATTGTCGCAGGTGGTGCCGTCAGCCGGAGCGGCGCAGGAGGCGCCGCCAGGGCGCCTCGTCGACGTGCTCAACGGTCAGCGAGCGGCGAACCGAGGCGATGTCGAGTGGCGTGCTCGTAGGCACCTCGGTGCGGGCGCGGCCGATGCGCTCGACCATTTCGGCGAGCTCCCGCGTCGGCATCTGAAACGCGCACTCGGCGATGACCTCGCCGTTCACGGTGCGCGTCGAAGCGACCCGGATCGTGGTCTCGAGCGGCTCGGCGTAGAACCTGGCTCGCAGGAAGAGGCGGTCGCCCCGCCGCAGAAGGCGGGTTGTCTGGAAGGTGACACCGAGGCGCGTCAGGTCGATGATCGTCCCGTCGATCACGTCGCCGTCCACGACGTCCGAGCAGTAGATCGCCGTCATCCGTGCCGGCCGCTGGAGCGTCTGGCGGGTGGCGAGGACGATCGTCTCGGCCCCCTCTTCCGCGACCTCGACGGCCCGCAGCCGAACGCGTGCGTCGTACGCCGTCTCGAGCACGGCTCGCTCGCACACCAGGGTGACGCGATACCTGCGCCCGGCCTCGACGACCCTGCCCGAAAGCTCCATGCCGCCAACGATCCGCATCCGGTCGGCCGTGCCGGTCAGCTGCGAGCCGAAGACCCGGGTGATCCCGATCGTGAGCACGCCGCCGATATCACGCTCGAAATCGGCGCTTCCGGTACGCGACAGCAGTTCGACTGCCCTCTCTAGCGACGGCTTGCTCATTCCCCCCCACATTCGATTCCGACCAAAACGGTCAGGAAGTGGACACCCGGCTGGGGGAACGTCCTCCCGGAATGCGGTAGGGAGGCTCTAGTCCCGGCGGCCGTAGTCGCGCACGGTGTACGTGGCGGGCGTGCCCTCGCGAAGCGCGAGCGGCAGGGTGTCGAACGCCGCGACGAGAGGGCTCGACGCGTCGGGCTCGAGCGTTCCGCGGTACGTGAGGCGGGCGAAGGGGCGCATCCGGCCGCCCGCCTGGCAGGAGAGGCCCGTCCGGATCGCCGGCGGGCCCGACACGAAGGTCGCCGAGCCGGTCATGAACTCGTCGCCCGACGCCGAGATCGACGCCTCGAACCGGCCCGGTGAAATCTTGACGGGCTTCGGCAGGCTCGAGCGCCCGGCCATGGCCTCGATGTCGTGGAACTCCTGCTCGTCCGGCGGCACCTGGCTTGCCCGGAGCGCGTACTGGAAGATCTGGGGATACCGGTAGGCCTTCTCGAACCCGAAGAACCGTCCGGGACCGACTTTCGCGCCGAGCGCGCGGTTGAAGAAGCACGGCTGCACGTAGCGCTCGTGGGGCGCAGAGGTGACGATCGCGGGGCCGATCTTGGGGATCGCCCGCACGGCGTTCGCGGCACTCGTGAAGACGACGACGCCCTGCGAGCAGCCCGGGTCCTTGATGATCTTGGCGGTCGTCGGCTGCGTGTGGATCGTCCCGAAGAACGGCGCCGTCGAGGTCACAATGTCGAACGCGCTCCACGCCAGCGTGCCCGTGGCAACTCTCTTCGTCCCCATCCGGCCGTCGTAGAGCCGGCACGTCTTCGACTTCACCGACGTCGCGGTGAACGCGCCCGTCACCTGGCTCGGCGTGATCGCGGTGGTGGTGTCGAGCGCGGCGGTCCGGAGCGTCTTCTTGTCGTACGTCAGGTGGATCCCCGACTGCGGCGAGAACGCATAGCTGTGCGCCTGGAAGGCGCGGCCGTCCGGTGCCACGCGGCTGAGCCTGAGCTGGAGCGTCCCTCCGGAGCCCGCCTCCTGGTCCACCGTCATCGACATGCTGTACGTGACGCCGTTTCGGACGACGTCGACGGGGGTCGTCTGGAGGGCGACTGTCGTAAACGAGAAGAAGAATCCGTGTGGCACCACGTGCGCCCGCTCGACCGCCCGGGCCCGCATCCGCAGGCTGGGCGCCATCGACGTGCTCGCGGTTGCGCTCGCCGCGCCCACCGCGAGGAGCGCGGCCATCGCGACTCCCAGCGCTCCGAGCCGGAACATGCGCCGATCCATGCTCCGAGGGTACGTGCCAATCGGCCCTCGCGGAAGCCGATACGCTATCGGCCATGTCGGAGATCGAGCGGCGCCAGAACCCATCCGGACGCCGCGTCTTCGACGAGGCGGCCGACGCGACACGGCGGACGCGCCTGGCGAACGAGCGCACCTATCTCGCGTGGTGGCGGACGGGCCTCACCGCGCTCGCTGTGAGCCTCGCGGCCGGGCGGGTCGTCCCGACGTTGTCACACGGGACACCATGGCCGTACGAGCTTGCAGGCGCAGGGTTCGCGCTCCTCGGCATCCTCTGCATCTATACGGGCTACCAGCGCGAGCGTGAGATCGACCGGGCCCTGGCAGAGGGCCGCTTCGCGCGGCTCGATCCGCGGATCAACCTCGTGCTGACCACGGTCGGCGTCATCCTCGGGATCTTCACATTAGGGCTGATTGTCGTGAATCCGTGACCGGCACGCGCGCCTCGCGCAGGACGTCGCGGAGCATGAGCGCGTTCGTCGGCGCCTGAGCGATCGGCGTGCCGCCGTCGCCGGCGCTGCGACCGTTGTTGTTGAACATCACGAAGGCCCGTTCCGAAAGCGTCGACAGCCGCCTGAGCGGCTCGGACCACTCGGCCAGCTCGTCGTTGGAATACAGGTAGTCGAAGCGCTCGGCGGCACTGCCGCCGCGGTGGTTCCACGTGGCGGCGTTTCGCCCGTGCAGGCGCAGGTAGGCGGTTGGGGTCGTCGCGCCGACGACCGTCGGAACGAGGTTCTTCGCATCGGTCCGGGGAGCGTCGACCATGACGTAGGTCGCGCGGCGGCGCTCGAGGAACCCCAGCGTCTCGGCGCTCGCCGCGTCGTCCTCGAGCCAGCTCCGGTGCCGGAACTCGACCAGCATCTCGTCGCCGCCCAGCTGCTCCTGCGCCCACTCGAGGTACTCGAACGACGCCGCCTTCATCGTCACGTACGGGGGGAACTGCATGAGGATGCCGCCCAGCCTCCCCGCGTCGCGCAGCGGCTCGAGCGCCGATCGGAAGCGGTCGAACACCTCGGATCGGAACTCGCGGGAGGGATGGTCGACGCGGCCGCGGTGGTCGACCTCGACCTCGCCGCGCAGGTCGGGCGGGAGCTGGTCGGCCTTCACCGGATGCCGGGTCATCATCCCGAACGCCTTCACGTGGAAGACGAACCCGTCGGGCGTCCTCCGCGCCCACGCGGCCGCCGCCTCGGTGGTGGGGATGGCGTAGTAGCTCGAGTTCACCTCGACCGTGTCGAAGAGCTCGGCGTAGTGGCGCAGGCGACCCTCGGCCGTCCTGGCGGTGCGCGGATACCACGCTTTGACCAGCGACTCGTCGGCCCACGAGCACGTACCGATGCGCACCGTCGCCGTCACAGGACGTACCCGCCGTCGGGCTCGAGCGGGAGCGAGCCGGCCGCCCACGAGAAGAGCCCTCCACGGAGGTTCGCTGCGTCGTAGCCGGCGCCGTGCAGCGCGTCGGCGGCATAGCCGGAGCGCGAGCCGGTGCGGCACACGATCACCATCCGCCGGTCGCGCGGGAGCTCGTCGACGCGGGAGCCCAGCTCGCCGAGCGGGATCCAGACGGCGCCCGAAATATGCCCGGCGTCCCATTCGACCTGCTCACGCACGTCGACCACGAGCGCTCCGCCCGCGATCTCTTCCGCGGCCTCCGCGGCGGCGATCTCGGGAGCCGGCTCCATGCCGGGACTCTAGAGGCTGGTCAGGCCGGGCCGGGCTGCGTCGCGCCGACGTACGTGTCCTGGAACCAGCCCTGCGAGAGCGGAGCGATCCGGACGAAGTCGCCGGTGTGCGGGGCGTGGACGACGTAGCCGTTTCCGATGTAGATCGCCACGTGGCCGAGCTTGTGGAAGAAAACGAGGTCGCCGGGCTGGAGCTGGGTCTGATCCTGGATCCACACCGGCCCCATATGGAACTGCGAGGCGGCGAAGTGCGGGATCGTGTACCCGTGCTGGCCCCAGAGCCACATCACGAGGCCCGAGCAGTCAAAGCCGCCCTCGGGCGTCGAGCCGCCCCAGACGTAGGGGACGCCGATCTGCTTCAGCGCCTCGAGCGCGATCTGGTCGCGCAGCACCTGACCCGGATCGGCGGCGTCGGACTTGAGCGCGTGCTCGAGCCACTTGTGAGCCTGGAGCGCGAGCTGCTCCTGTCCTATCTGGCCGGCCGCCTCGATCACCTTCACCTGCTGGCCGATCTCCTTCTCGAGCCGGCGCCTGTGGCGAAGCTCGTGGCGGATCTGGCGCCGCTTCTCCTCGAGCCTGCGCTTGGCGACCCGCGACGCCTGCCGGTCGATGACCAGGAGCTCGCGCTGATGCGCGATCGAAGCGCGCGCCGCGTCGATCGCCGCGACGGTGTCGCTGACGGCGGTGTCGACCTGCCGGTCAAGATCCATGCCGTTCGTGATCTGTGAGAGCGACGACGAATCGAGGACGATCTCGAGCGTCTTGGGGTCGCCGCCCTTGTACTGCTCGATCACGAGCTGGGCCAGATTCTCCTGCTGGCGCTTGAGCTCGGCCTCCTCGGCCACGAGCCGAACCGTCGCGACGCGGATCTCGCGGTGCAGCACGTGCAGGTGCCAGCGGACCTGGTCGTAGCGCTCGGTGAGAAGCTCGATGTGCGAATCGAGCTGCCGCACCTGTGAGCGCACACGGGCGTACTGCGCCTGCTTCTTTTGAAGCAGCGTGTCAGCAGACGCGGTGCCCGAGAGGACAGACGCGCACAGAATCAGCCCGGTCGCGACGACGAGCGTCCGCGACAATCGCAAACGTGACCCACACATCACTACATCCGTCGGCAAACACCCCGAAAACTTGAGAGCGCTCAAGAGATCGGCCTCTCGCGCCGACAACGGTTTCATGCAGATCACCGTCTCCTGTCACGCCTGCGCTGGCGAGAAGCGGCCGTTGAGCCCGTGCCCGTGGTGCTCGTCCCAGTCGGAAGCCGACCTCGAAGTCGCCGCCTGGCGCTCGGCGCTCCACGCCGAGTCGCTCGCCCGGATCACCGCCGAGCCACGCCGCGGACCTGCGCCCGTCGTCAGTCTCCCGACGCCGATTCAGGTCGTTGTGACGGTCGACGGCATCTCGATGCGCCAGGCCGATCCGATCTTCTCGGACGCGGTCGTCCCGGCATCCGACCCGCTCTCGTTCGACTGGGACGAGGATCGCGGGCTGCGCCGCCTCCGCCGCACCGCGTAGCGGCTAGCGAAGGTCGAGCAACGTCTCGGGCAGCTCGAGCTGCTCGACGGCGAGGCCGTGCCGGGCCGCCTCGGCCAGGAGCTCCTCGTACGCCTCGGCCTCGCCGGGATCGGACGGCGACCAGTCGTTCAGATACCGCACGCTGCTCACGCCGGCCTGGTAGGCCTCCTTGAGGCAGCCAAAGCAGGGCCGCAGGGTCGAGTAGAGCGCGGCGCCCTGGACCGAATAGCCGAGCTTGGCGGCCTGGAGGATGGCGTTCTGCTCGGCGTGAACGCAGATGCACACGTCGTAGCCGCGCCCGGGCTCGTAGTCACCGGGATGGGCGCACCGGTGGCAGCCCCCCTCGTCGCAGTTCGGGAAGCCGGTGGGCGTGCCGTTGTAGCCGGTCGCGATGATCCGCTGGTCCGCGACGAGCACGGCGCCGACGTGGCGGCCGAGGCACGCGGCCCGCTCCCGGGTCGCGACCGCGAGCAGCATGAAGTACTGCTCAGGCGTTGGCCGCACGGCCGCGCGGCGGGCGTCGGCGCGATCCGCGGTCCGGGTCGGCTCCATGCATGCAGCGTACCGGGGCGGTGCGGGCGGCGGACGCTACGCGGCGTGCCGGAGCGTGCGGTCGGCCAGGCGGTCGAGCCGCCCGCCGGCCGAGGCGGATGGCCGCGCCCGACCCGTAGTCGACCGGCACGAACGTGAGTGGAGCGCCGCGGGCACGTGTGGGCTCCTGACGTGCGAGGGTCAGGCACATGCCCGCGGCAATTCCAGTGTCTGCCATTCTCGCCGCAGGTCAACCCCGGATAATTGATGGAGAACCACGAGGGCGCGGTGTTGACCCCGGCCGGGCGGGGGAGGAGCATTGATATGACAGGTTCCGGGTACCGACGGGGTGGGGGAAATGGCGCACGGCGAGCACACGCGGACACGATGGCCGACGCTCATCGCGACCGGACTGGCGGCGCTCGCGATGCTCGCCGTGCCGTCCGCCGCCCAGGCGGGCGGCTCCATCCTGACGGTCTCCCCGCACCACCTGAAGTTCGGGCGCCAGCCGTTCGGCAGCTTCACGACGCGCACGGTGCACATCGCCAACCGCTCGTCGCGAACGCTCGTCGTCACGATCGCCGACCAGTCGCCCGACGACTTCTCACCCGGCCAGCCCGAGTCGACGTGCTTCCTCTCCTACACGGTGAATGTCCTTGAGCCCGGCGACCGGTGCACGATGATCATCGGGTTCGAGCCGTCGGCATTTTTCGCAGGCCCCGAATCGGCGAGCCTCACCGTGACCGCCGCGTCGACGGGCGGGAAGATCCTGCGCACGCGGCACGTCAGGATCACCGGCGTCGCCGGCCCGGCGAGCTGATCGCAGCCGGAGCGTTCGGATGCGACCCGCCCGGAATGGGTAATGTTGGCACCGGAGTGGGAATTCCTAGAAGATCTCCCCGGGTCGGCCGTGTGGATTGGCGGCGCCGGCCGGGCGAAGGAGGGGTGGATGACCGATCAGACGCAGATTCGACGTGACCCGCTCGTGGAGCACGCGGTGCCACTCGTCGCGAAGGCGATGTTCCTCGCCGACGATGCGAACGACCTGTGGGAGTACTTCCGCGACCGGGTGGACGCCGAGCGGCACCGGATCGTGGACGACGCGATCCGCGAGGCGCTCGAGCCGCTCGAGGAGCGCTTCTCGATGGACGCGGTGGCACGCGTCGCGGCGACGATGGCGGCCGAGCAGGAGCGCGACTAGACGGCGGAGTGGGCGGTGACGGGATCGAACCGCCGACCCCCTGCTTGTAAGGCAGGTGCTCTCCCAGCTGAGCTAACCGCCCGAGCCGGACCAGTCTACCGGCGCCCATCCGACCCGTGATCCGGGGGAT
>JBOHBE010000361.1:0-3960 GCA_050698235.1 Gaiellales bacterium | reverse complement strand
CGATATGCGTGTCCACACCCTGCTGGCGGTGATACGCCATCGTCAGCGCCTCGGAGTAGCGCTTGGCCTCGTCGTAGACGCCGCGCGGCCCGACCGGGTTCACGTTGCCCCAGTACTCCTCGCGCTGCGGGTGCACCTCGGGGTCGCCGTAGACCTCTGAGGTCGACGCGAGCAGGAACCGGGCCCGCTTGAACTTGGCCAGCCCGAGGGCGTTGTGGGTGCCGTACGAGCCCACCTGGAGCGTCGCGAGCGGGAGGCGGAGGTAGTCGACGGGACTCGCCGGGGAGGCGAGGTGGAACACCGCATCGACGGGCTCCTCGATCGAGATGAACTCGACGCAGTTGTGGTAGCGGAAGTCGAACGCGTCGCCGCGCAGGCTCTCGATGTTCTCGAGGCTCCCGGTGTCGAGGTTGTCGAGGCAGATGACGTGCCAGTCGCGGGCGAGCAGGTACTCGCACAGGTGCGATCCTAGGAAGCCGGCTCCGCCGGTCACGACTGCAGTGCTCACGCCGCTAGCGTAACGGAGCATGAGCAAGATCAGCGCCGGGACGGACGAGCTCAGAACCGAGCGGCTGGTGCTGCGACCGCTGCGCGAGTCGGATCTCGACGCGCTCGCGGCGATCTACGCCGATCCGCAGACGATGCGGTTTCTCGGCGGTGCGCGAACCCGCGACGCCACCCGCACCGGGCTCGAATGGATGATCGCGGCCCACCGCGACCAGGGGTTCGGCCTGTGGGCGACGACGCTCCGCGACGAGAAGACGCTGATCGGCCGCTGCGGCATCCTGGCGCAGGACGTCGAGCGCGCCCGGGAGAACGAGATCGCCTACCTGCTCGGATCGGAGTGGTGGGGACGCGGCTACGCGACGGAGGCCGCCACCGCGATCCGCGACCACGCGCGGTCGCAGCTCGGCTTCGAGCGGCTGATATCGCTGATCGACCCCAAGAACGTCGCCTCGCAGGCGGTCGCCACGCGCATCGGCATGCACCACGAGCGCGACCTGGTGTTCGAAGGCCGCCCAACCTCCCTCTTCGCCCTGCGCCGTTGAGGCCGAGCCGCGGTGCGGCTGCTAGTGTGCGGGGCGGCCTCACCGCGGACGGGCGCGTCTTGCCCGCGTGCGTCTGGGATGCAGGCGACTCGACACTACGGCAAGGAGGATGGGCGCATGCCGCTCACCCAGGACCAGAAATCCGAGCTCATTCAGAAGTTCGGCGCGAACGAGAAAGACACGGGCTCGACCAAGGTCCAGGTCGCCCTACTCACAACGCGCATCAGTGAGCTCACCGAGCACCTCAAGGTGCACAAGCACGACCACCATTCCCGGCGCGGCCTGCTCAAGCTGGTCGGCCGGCGCCGGCGGTTGCTGAATTACCTGCAGAGGCACGATCTGGAGGGCTACCGGGCACTCATCAAGGAGCTGGGCCTGCGCCGGTAGGCGGGCCGAGGAAGAGAGACAGGAAAATGAGCATTGCAGTAGAGCCCGAGGCCACCCGCCTCACCGCCACGATCGGCGACAAGGAGATCTCGTTCGAGACCGGAGCCGTCGCCAAGCAAGCCCACGGAGCAGTACTCGTGCGGCAGGAGGGCACGGTCGTTCTCGCGACCGCCGTCGGCCGCACCGAAGGACGCGAGGGGGCGGACTTCTTTCCGCTCACCGTCGACGTCGAGGAAAAGATGTACGCGGCCGGCAAGATCCCCGGCGGCTTCTTCAAGCGCGAAGGGCGCGCCGGCGAGAAGGCGATCCTGACCGCGCGAATGGTCGACAGGCCGATCCGGCCGCTCTGGCCGAAGGGCTACAAGAACGAGGTCCAGGTCATCGTGACCACGTTCTCGGCCGACCAGGTGCACCCGCATGACATCCTGGCCATCAACGGCTCGTCGGCGGCGCTCATGCTCTCGCCGATGCCGTTCCTCGGCCCGGTGGGCGCGGTCCGCATCGGTCGCATCGACGGCACGCTCGTCGTCAACCCGACCCTGCCCGACCTCAAGGAGTCGACGCTCGACCTGATCGTCTGCGGCACGCCCGAGGCGATCACGATGGTCGAGGCCGGCGGGGAGCAGATCGCCGAGGAGGAGCTGATCCAGGCGCTCGAGCTGGCCCATGCCGAGGTCAAGAAGCTGTGCCAGCTCCAGATCGACCTCGCCGAGAAGGCGGGGCTGCCCAAGTGGGCAGACGGAGCCGTCACCGAGTCGCTGCGGGGCAAGCACGCCGCCGCGCTCCAGTCGGCGATCGGCCAGGGCGGCCTGGCAGCGCTTCCAGGCGCCGCCGATGCGGTGCTCGCAAGCGAGACGCCGCCGGTGTCGGGCGCCTCGACCGAGGCGGACGTGCTCCAGCGCCAGAGGGTGCAGTTCGCTGTCGCCCAGCTGATCGGCGAGGCGCGCGAGGCCGCCGTCTACCCGGCCGTCAAGGAGCAGTTCGGCGACGCCGTTCGCGCGCTGACCGACGCCGAGCAGGACTCGAAGGAGCTGAAGTCGGCCAAGCGCCACGCGCTCGTCGATCAGATCGCCGAGACGATCCAGCTGCCGTTCCCCGCCCGGGGTGAGGCAGGCGACGGCGGCGGCCCGCTCGACCCGGCGGCCCGTGCGGCGGTCGTCGCAGCGGTCGACAAGCTCTACAAGGAGACCGTCCGCACCAAGATCGCGGTCGAGAAGCGCCGTCCCGACGGCCGCTCCGAGACCGAGATCCGGCCGATCGCCTCCTCCGTCAGCGTCATGCCGCGCACGCACGGCTCGGCGCTCTTCACCCGCGGCCAGACGCAGGCGCTCACGTTGTGCACGCTCGGGACGGCCAAGGAGGAGCAGCGCATCGACGACCTCTCGCTCGACGAGACGAAGCGCTACATCCACCACTACAACTTCCCGCCCTACAGCGTCGGGGAGACAGGCTTCATGCGCGGCCCCAAGCGGCGCGACATCGGCCACGGAGCGCTCGCCGAGCGGGCGCTCGTCCCGGTGATCCCGTCCGCCGCCGACTTCCCGTACACGCTCCGGCTCGTCTCCGAGATCCTCGAGTCGAACGGGTCGTCGTCGATGGCGTCGGTCTGCGGCTCGACGCTCTCGCTGATGGACGCCGGCGTTCCGATCACCGCTCCGGTGGCCGGCATCGCGATGGGGCTCATCAAGGAGGGCGACTCCTACGTCATCCTGACCGACATCCAGGGCGCCGAGGACCACCTCGGTGACATGGACTTCAAGGTCGCAGGGACAGAGCAGGGCGTCACGGCGCTCCAGATGGACATCAAGATCACCGGCGTCACGACCGAGATCCTGCGGTCGGCACTGGCGCAGGCCCGCGATGCCCGGCTGCACATCCTCGCCAAGATGCGCGAGGCGATCTCGGAGCCGCGGACGGAGCTTGCCGCACACGCTCCGCGCATCACGTCGACCAAGATCGCGCCCGACTTCATCGGGATGGTGATCGGCAAGGGCGGCGAGACCATCCGCTCGCTCGAGGCCGACTACGAGGTGCAGATCGACATCGAGGAAGACGGCACGATCCGCATCTACGGCACGAACGGCGAGCTCGCCGAGCAGGCGCGGCTCACGATCGAGGCGATGACCAAGGAGGTCGAGGTCGGTGACGAGTACACCGGCAAGATCGTCAAGATCACCGACTTCGGCGCGTTCGTCGAGCTCCGCAAGGGCGTCGACGGCCTCCTGCACGTGAGCCGGATCCTGCCCCAGGGCAACCGGCTCCAGTCGGCCGCCCAGGTGCTCGACCGGGGTGACGTCGTGCGTGTCGTCGTGGTCGAGGTCGACAAGGATCGCGGCCGGATCGGCCTCACGCTCGTCGCCAAGATCGACGGCGAGAACGAGGTCCTGCCACAGGAGCTCGTCGAGGTGGCCGAGAACACGCCGGCTCCGCCGCGCGAGGAGCGCCCGCCCCGCGGCGGTGACCGCGGTGGTCGCGACCGCGGCCGGCGTCGCTAGAGCAATTCCGGGGTCAGGCACGCGAGTGC
>JBOHBE010000360.1:0-3255 GCA_050698235.1 Gaiellales bacterium | reverse complement strand
ACGACTTGTCGTTCAACCTGCCGCCCGGCGGCATCATCGGCGTGATCGGCCCGAACGGCGCCGGCAAGACCACGTTGCTGCGGCTGCTCACCGGGCAGGAGCAGCCCGATGCCGGCAGCCTGCTTCTTGGCGAGACCGTCGAGTTGGCCTACGTCGACCAGTCCCGTGACGCGCTCGACCCCGAGAAGACCGTGTGGCAGGAGATCTCGGGCGGCGACGATCAGATCAAGCTGGGCGATCGCACGGTGAACAGCCGGGCCTACGTGGCCGGCTTCAACTTCAAGGGATCCGATCAGCAGAAGAAGGTGGCCAAGCTGTCCGGCGGGGAGCGAAACCGCCTCCATCTCGCCAAGCTGTTGCGCTCGGGCGGCAACCTGCTCCTGCTCGACGAGCCGACCAACGACCTCGACTTGGACACGTTGCGCGCGCTCGAGGAGGCGATCCTCACGTTCGCCGGCTGCGCGGTGGTCGTCTCGCACGATCGCTGGTTCCTGGATCGGATCGCCACCCACGTGCTGGCGTTCGAGGGCGATTCCGAGGTCGTGTGGTTCGAGGGGACATACGACGAGTACGAGCAAAACCGGCGATCTCGGCTGGGTGCCGAGGCCGACCAGCCACACCGGATCAAGTACAAGCCGCTTTTGCGCAGCTAGGCGCGTGTTTTGACCCGTTCGGGGGACGCCCCGGCAGTTCGCAAAGAGCGATCATGAGACCCGTCCGTTAACGACCCCCTGGCGGCTCCATTGTTGCGGTTCATCGCTCCTCTTGCTCTCGCTCTCGCACTGCTCGGTGCGACGCCGGCGTCTGCCGGTCTCTCGCCCAAGCTGTACACGGGTCAGACCAAGCTCGGCGAGCAGACGAGCTCGCGCTCGGAGGGCGGCTCGTGCACGGTGGAGCCGGCCCTTCTTACGGATCTCATCCTCCACTGCGACGACTCGACCGGCCGGGCACGCGCGAAGTACCTCTTCACGCTCCCGAAGAAGGCGGGCAGCGTCACGGCGCAGGTGAGCTTCCTCGGAGCCCACCGTGGTGCGGTCGTGAGCACCAAGCGCGTCTCCGACACGCTCTTCCGCGTGCTCGTGACGCAGGACAGCGCAGGCCGCGCCGACATCGTGTCGGTAACCATCGAGTACTACGTCGGCTGAGGCTCGGGGCGTGGAGTCGACGTCCCCGAGAATGCGACCCGTCGGACGGCGCGCGAGGTTCGCGATCGTGGCGACGACGACGGCGCTGCTCGCGGCGCTCGGCGGATTCGGCGGGTGGGCGGCGCTCTCGACCGACGCCTCGACCGGGCACGCTGCCCGCGAGAGCCAGCTCGGCGAGGCGTACGGGAAGGCGCGCTACGCGGTGGCCCAGTTCGAGCTTGCGGTCCGCGAGGACCAGCTCCAGCCGACGCGGCCCAACCGGCAGCGGGTGATCGCCGCCCTCTCGGCACTCAGAGCGACGCTTCCGGCGATCGACCGGAACGGCGACCGGCGCGACCGCGCCCTCACCGCTGAGCTGCGCCGCCAGATCGGCGCGACGACGATCGGCGTGGGTCACCTGATGGCGGCTGCCGAGGCGTTCGACGCCGTCGGCGTCAGCCGGCTCAACCGGGTCGAGGTGGCACCGCACCTCGACCGGATCGAGGCGACCGTGAACGCGGCCGCCGCCGCGCACCGGGCCGGGCTCTCGGCCGGCCTGTCGAGCGCCCGGCGCTCGCAGGACGTGGCGCTCGGGGCGACGTTCGTGATGTTCGTGCTGGGACTCCTCCTGACCGGTGCCGTCGTCGCCGTCCTACGGTTCAAGCGGCGTCTGGACGACGCCCGCCGGGCCGAGATCGAGCGGCTCCGCGATGCGGCGACGCGGGACAGCCTCACGGGCCTTGCGAACCACCGGGCGTTCCATGAATGCCTCGACGGCCTCATCGAGTCCGGCGACCGGTTCTCGCTCGCGATCGTCGATCTCGACGGCCTCAAGCGGACGAACGACACCTGCGGGCACCAGGCCGGCGACGAGCTGCTCGAGCGGCTCGCCCACGCGCTGGCGGACGTGTCGCCCGACGGCCGAGCGTTTCGGATCGGGGGCGACGAGTTCGCGATGGTGGTCGACGGGACGGCGGTCGACGGGTTCGGCGTCGCACAGGATCTCCGCATGCACGTCGCGGGTGCGACCACAGGCGTCGCCGAGCTCCGGGCGGGCGAGGACAAGCACGGCCTGATCCGGCGAGCCGATCTGGCGCTCCTCGCCGCGAAGCGCACCCACCGCGAGGTGCTCGTGTACTCGGCCGACATGGAGTCGATGGCCGGCACCGATCTTCCGCCTGACGAGCGTCACCTGAGCACGCTCGCCACGGCGCTCGCGCGGGCCGTCGACGCCAAGGACTCCTACACGCGCAGCCACTGCGAGACGGTCGCCGAGCTGTGCGTCCTGATCGCAGGCGAGCTCGGGCTCGACACGGAGCGGGTGGCGCGGATCCGGATCGCCGGCCTCCTCCACGACGTCGGCAAGATCGGGATCTCGGACGCGATCCTCCAGAAGCCCGCCGCGCTCACGGCCGAGGAGGCCGCGATCATGCGCACCCACCCGGACCTCGGGGCGCACATCGTCTCGGCGGCCGAGCTGTACGAGGAGGCGGGGTGGATCCTCCATCACCACGAGCGCCTCGACGGCCGCGGCTACCCCGACGGCCTCGAGGGCGGCGACGTGCCTCTCGAGTCGCGCATCATCATGGTGGCGGACGCCTTCGAGGCGATGACCTCCGACCGCCCCTACCGGCCGCGGCGCCCGGTCGACGAGGCGCTCGCGGAGCTCGAGCGCCACTCCGGGACGCAGTTCGACCCCGAGTGCATCGCCGCGCTGTGCCGGATCCTGAGGCCGGCAGCGACGCCTGGGCGGCCCGCGCTCTCGGCCGCCGCCTGAGCCTCAGCCCGCGTCCTCCCAGTCGCCCGCGGACTCCAGATAGATGTGGCGACCGGTCGCGAGGCCCGTCGGCTCGTCGACGCTTCCGGCGGCGATCGAGATCGTCGGCCGCCCTCGATCCCAGAACAGCCGCGAGCCGCAGACCCCGCAGAATCCACGGCGCGCCCCGTCGTGCTCGTGCCAGCGAAGGTCGTCGACGGGCGTGATCTCGAGGCGCTCGCGCGGAGCGGCCGTGAACGGCGCGGGGCCGCCATGGGTGCGGCGGCAGACGCCGCAGTGGCAGACGACGACCTCTCGGAGCGGCCCCGCGACGCGATAGCGGACGGCGCCGCACAGACACCCGCCCTCGTGCAT
>JBOHBE010000359.1:0-3463 GCA_050698235.1 Gaiellales bacterium | reverse complement strand
CAACGGTCAGGACGGCTGTCGGGACGATACGAGAGATACGAGACATCTGGTGTGCTCCTCCTCGAGACGATCAGATACCCACCAGACGGGGGCGGCGGGTGTCCTCTTCCCCCTTCGATAGAATCGCTCCAGATTGATCGCCCGCTATACCCGTCCCGCCATGGGCGCCGTCTGGTCGGACGAGCGCCGGTTCACCCGGTGGCTGGACGTTGAGATCGCAGCGATGGCGGGCTGGGCCGAGCTGGGGGTGGTGCCGGCCGACGCGGTCTCGGCCGTGCGCGAGCGGGCGCGTGTCGATGTCGCTCGCATCAGCGAGATCGAGGACAGGACGCACCACGACGTGCTGGCCTTCACCGAGTCGATCGCCGAGCAGGTCGGCGAGCACGGGCGCTGGTTCCACTACGGCCTCACGTCGTCCGACGTCGTCGACACGGCGCTGGCGCTCCAACTCGGAGACGCGGGCCGCATCCTGCTCGAGGGCATCGACGCGGTGGACGTCGCGCTCCGCGCCCGCGCCGAGGAGCTCCGGCATACGCCGACCATCGGCCGCACCCACGGCGTGCACGCCGAGCCGACCACCTTCGGCCTGAAGCTCCTCGGATGGCTCTGCGAGCTGCGCCGGGGCCGCGGACGGCTCGAGGCTGCACTCGCCGGCATCCGCGTCGGCAAGCTGTCCGGCGCTGTGGGCGCCTACGCCAACACCGATCCCCGCGTCGAGGAGTCAGCCCTCCGGGCCCTCGGCCTCGATCGCGAGCCGGTGGCGACCCAGGTCGTCGCCCGCGACCGCCACGCGGCCCTCCTGAACGCGGTCGCCGGCGTCGGCGCCACGCTGGAGCGGTTCGCGCTCGAGATCCGCCACCTCCAGCGCACCGAGGTGCGCGAGGCGTTCGAGCCGTTCGCCGCCGGCCAGAAGGGCTCCTCGGCGATGCCTCACAAGCGAAACCCGATCGTGTGCGAACGGATCTGCGGCCTCGCGCGGGTGCTCCGCGCGAACGCGCTCGTGGGGCTCGAGAACGTCGCCCTCTGGCACGAGCGCGACATCTCGCACTCGTCGGCCGAGCGAGTCGTCCTGCCCGACTCGACGATCGCGCTCGACTACATGCTCGACCGCGCCCGCTGGCTGATCGAGGGGCTCGAGGTCGACGCCAGCCGCATGCTCAGAAACCTCGAGGCGTCGCACGGCCTCGTGTTCTCGGGGCGCGTGCTCCTGCGGCTGGTCGAGTCGGGCATGAGCCGCGAGGACGCCTACGCCGTCGTCCAGCGAAACGCCCTCCGGGCGTGGGACGACGAGCAGCCGCTTCGGCCCTTGCTCGAGGCCGATCCCGACGCCTCCGTTTTGACCCCGTCCGCGCTGGATGAGATCTTCGATCTCGACTCGTTCCTGGTTCACATAGACGAGATCTTCGACCGCACACTCACAACCTCCGAGGTGGCCCATGTCTGAGACGAGCACGCTCCACGACCTTCACGAGGCATCGGGGAAGGTGCGCGAGATGTACGGCTTCGGCGACCGTCTGCTCATGGTGGCGTCGGATCGCATGTCCGCGTTCGACGTCGTCCTGGCGACGCCGATCCCCGACAAGGGGCGCGTGCTCACGGGCCTCTCGCAGTTCTGGTTCGGCCGCACCGAGCAGATCGTCCCCAACCACCTCATCACGACCGAGCTCGCCGCATACCCGCCCGAGGCGCAGTCGGCGCCCGATCTGGCAGGCCGGTCGATGCTGGTGAACCGGCTCACGATGATGCCGATCGAGTGCGTGGTGCGCGGCTATCTCGTCGGCTCGGGATGGAAGGACTACAAGGCCACGGGCACGGTCTGCGGCCACAGCCTCCCGCCGGGAATGGTCGAGGCGCAGAAGCTGCCGAAGCCGCTCTTCACGCCCTCGACGAAGGCCACCGACGGGCACGACCAGAACATCGACCGCGACGCCGGCATCCTGCTCGTCGGCGAGGAGCGGTTCAACCGCCTCGAGAAGGTGGCGATCGAGCTCTACGAGACCGCCGCCGAGTACGCGCTCGAGCGGGGCATCATCATCGCCGACACCAAGTTCGAGTTCGGCGAGGACGAGACCGGGCGAATGGTGCTGGGCGACGAGGCGCTCACGCCCGACTCGTCGCGGTTCTGGCCCGCCGACGAGTACGCCACCGGCGGCTCGCCGCCCTCGTACGACCAGCAGTACGTGCGCAACTGGCTCGAGACGCTCGACTGGGACAAGACGCCGCCCGGGCCGGCGATCCCCGACGAGGTCGTCGCGGGGACGCGTGCGCGGTACGTCGAGGCCTACGAGCGGCTGACGGGCGGATCGTTCGAGGCCTATCTCGCATCGGCCGGGGGGTCGCGGTGAAGGTGACGGTGACCGTGCGGCCGCGCGAGGGCATCCTCGACCCGCAGGGCGAGGCGCTGCGGCGCTCGCTCGCGGGGCTTGGCTACTCCGTCTCGGACGTGCGCGCGGGCAAGGTCTTCGACCTCGAGCTCGAGGCGGCCGACGAGGCCGACGCCCGCCGCATCGCCGACGAGATCTCCGAGCGCGTTCTCTCGAACCCGCTGATCGAGGAGTACGAGGTGGGCGCGTGACCAGGGTCGGCGTCCTCGTCTTCCCGGGCTCGTGCGACGACCGCGACGCCGTCCGGGCCGTGGAGCTGATCGGCGCCGAGGCGGTGCGGGTCTGGCACGGTGACGACCACCTGAGCGGGGCCGACGCCGTGATCGTCCCGGGTGGGTTCTCGTTCGGCGACCACCTCCGGTGCGGGGCGCTGGCCGCGCTCTCGCCGGCGATGGCGGCCGTCCGCACGCACGCCGACGCCGGAGGTCCGGTGCTCGGCGTCTGCAACGGGTTCCAGGTCCTGACCGAGGCCGGGCTCCTGCCGGGCGTCCTTCGCCCGAACGCCAGCCTGCGGTTCCGCTGCCACGACGCGGCGCTCCTCGCCGAGCGCGAGTCGCCCTGGCTGCCCGGTATGGCGGCGGGCGACCGGCTCACGATCCCGATCAAGCATCACGACGGCGCGTGGTTCGCACGGCCCGAGCAGGTCGTCGAGCTCGAGCGGCGCGGTCAGGTGCTGCTGCGATACGCCCAGAACCCCAATGGATCGTTCGGGTCGATCGCGTGCGTCACGAACGAGCGCGGCAACGTCGCCGGCCTCATGCCGCATCCCGAGCACGCTGTCGACGAGCTGCTCGGATCGACCGACGGCCGGGTGCTCCTCCAGGGGCTGCTCGACGTGGCGCGCACGCCGGTCACCGCCTAGTCCAGGCGGTCGGTCCGGCAGAAGAGCGCGAGGACGAACCCGAGGAAGGCGATGCCCGCCAGCGCCTCCATCACCTCGGTCAGGCCGGCATGGTCGGCGACGATCCCGAGCCCGGCCGCAGCGGCGCCGCCGCGGCCGAAGGCGAACCCGCGCACGATCCCTGACGCCGCCCCGGGGCGGCTCGGCAGCATGCGCTGGGCGAGGACGACGGTGATCC
>JBOHBE010000358.1:0-1637 GCA_050698235.1 Gaiellales bacterium | reverse complement strand
GCCGACGGATCGGAGCCGGCCCGGAGCGGGCCGGCTGGTAGCCTTCCGCTCGCCGCGGCGACGTGGCCGAGTGGTTAGGCAGCGGCCTGCAAAGCCGTGCACACCGGTTCGACTCCGGTCGTCGCCTCTGTTGAATACCCTCACGCCATCGGTGTCTGAACCGCTCCCGCCGGCGTGGACGCGGCTGGCCCTCGCCGCAGGGGCGCTGATCCTGTTCGACTTCGCGGCCGCGATCCTGGTGTTCGGCTCCGCGGTCGTGATCCCCCGCTTCGACCCGCTCTGGGTGAGATCAACGATCGTGGCGATCGCCTGGGTGGGCGTGAACGCCTGCGCATTGGTGGCCGCCTACCAGGTCGCGTTTTCGGGCCGCCGGCCCACGCTCGCGGCGATAGGGCTCGCCGCCACCCGCAAGATCCCGTCGACGGTCGCGATCTACATCGTTGCGTTCTTCGTCGTGACGCCGATCGGCATCGTGCTGACCCGCGCCATCGGGCTCGATCATGGGTCGACGTCGATCGACACCGCCGACCGGCCGCTTCGGGCCCGGATGGTGGTGGCGGTGCTCGCGGTGCTCGTGGCCCCGTGGATCGAGGAGGTGGCCATCCGCGGCCTGCTCTTCGGCGCGCTCTGGTCGCGCTTCGGCTTCTGGATCGGGGCGTTCGGCTCGGGCCTGGTCTGGGCGAGCATCCACCTGACCCCCTCCGTCCTCATCATCTTCACCGTCGAGGGGGTGCTGCTCGCCTGGGTGCGCCGGCGGACCGGGTCCATCCTCACCGGCATCGGGCTGCACGGGACGCAGAACACGTTCGCAACGGCGTTCACGGGTGGCGGCTGGGCACCGGTGCCCATCGCCGGGCTCCTGCTCGCGTCGCTCCTCGCGGCGAATCGGTACATACGTACACTTCAGCCATGACAACTGACCGCACGCCCCAGGCTGCACCCGTCCCGACCACCGACGCCGAGTGGCGCGCCCGCCTCACGCCGGAGCAGTACGACGTCCTGCGCGGCAAGGGCACCGAGCGCCCGTTCACGGGCGAGCTCGTCCACACCAAGGACGACGGCACGTACGTCTGCGCGGGATGCGGCGCCGAGCTCTTCTCGTCCGACACCAAGTTCGACTCCGGCACCGGCTGGCCGAGCTTCACCGACCCGATGAACTCCGAGAACGTCGAGCTCCACAAGGACCGAAGCCTCTTCATGGTCCGCACCGAGGTGACGTGCCGCCGCTGCGGATCGCACCTCGGCCACGTCTTCGACGACGGCCCCGGCACGAGCGGCCAGCGCTACTGCATCAACTCATGCGCGCTTCAGCTCGACCGCCGAAGCGACGAGGGATAGCCCTCCCGCAGGCGGTGTAAGAGCGCGGCGTTCTGGAGCGCCAGCGACCCCTGTCCGGCGATCGTCGCGATCGTCTCGCAGGCCGCCGGCCCGAAGCGGTTGCCGATGACCACCAGCGTTCCGCCGTGCACGCCGACGTGCGCCGCGACCCGCGCGGCCTCCGACGCCGAGACGGGAAGTGCGGGCAGGTCGTCGGTCGCGATGACGGCGACGCCGTCGGCGGTGTCACCGCGGGCCACGGCGAGCCCGACCGACCGGGCCGCCGCATCGCCGCACGCAGCCAGCACCCGGTGGCGGCC
>JBOHBE010000357.1:0-2579 GCA_050698235.1 Gaiellales bacterium | reverse complement strand
GCGCGACGCCGGTGTCGAGCCGATGGCGCCGATGTGGTGGGAGCCCGGCTCGGGCACGGTTCGCGTCGGCCGCCGGCCGATGCCCCTGCGAGACGCGCTCAGCGGCCCTGACGCGCCGTCCGCCGTCTTCGTCTGGAACGACCACGGCGCGATCGGGCTGATCGAGGCGTGCGAGGGTGCCGGGATCTCGGTCCCGCGCGACCTGTCCGTCGTCGGCTTCGACAACATCGCCATGGCCGGCCTGGGCCGCATCTCGCTCACGACCGTCGCCCAGCCGCTCGACTTCCAGGCCGAGAAGGCCGTGGCGATGCTCCTCGACCGCATCAATGGGACGGCCACAGGGAAGCCGCGCCACCTGACCGTGCCAGTCGAGCTGCGTGCGCGCGGGTCGACGGCCGCCCCACACCGATCACGGGCCCGCTCCTAGATGCGCGTCGTTCTCTGCGGCGCCGGGCACATCGGGGTGGTGCACGCGGCCAACCTCGCCGCGTCCGACCGCGTGACCGAGCTGGTCGTCGCCGACCTCGACACCGCCAGGGCGGACGAGCTGGCCGCCGGGATCGGAGCACGGGCGGCGACACCCGACGAGGCCTTCATGCTCGGCCCCGACGCCGTCGTGATCGCCGCCCCGACTCCCGCGCACGCCGGGCTCGTCCGCCGCGCGGTCGCCGCCGGGATCCCGTGCTTCTGCGAGAAGCCGCTCTCGGGAGACGTCGACGAGACCGTCGAGCTCGTCCGCGAAGTCGAGGCCGCGGGCGCGGTCGTGCAGGTCGGCTTCATGCGCCGATTCGACAACGGCATCCGGGCGATGCGAGGCATGATCGAGCGCGGCGAGCTCGGCCGCGTCCACACGATGCACGTCGCCACGCACGACCACGAGCCCCCCGACGAGGCGTATATCGCAGTCTCGGGCGGCATGTTTCGCGACCAGCTCATCCACGACTTCGACATGATCCGCTGGGTCACGGCGTCCGAGGTAGCGACGGTCTACGCCACCGGCGCGGTGCGCGCCATCGACTTCGCCGAGCGGTACGGCGACGTCGACACGTGCGCGCTCGTCCTCACGATGGCCGGGGGCGAGCTCGTCCTCCTCGCCGGGACGCGGGAGGACGGCCGCGGCGAGGACGTGCGGGTCGAGGCGATCGGGTCGAAGGACAGCGCCGCCGCGGGGCTGAACGCGCGGACGCCGCTTCGCTTCCTCGACCCGATCGGCATGGAGGCGGGCCACGTGCCGTACGCCGACTGGATCGACCGGTTCGCCGCCGCGTATGCGGCCGAGATGGAGCACTTCCTCGCGGTCGCGGCCGGCGAGGCGGCGAGTGCCTGCGAGCCGCGCGACGCCCTGAACACGCTGCTCGTCGCCGTCGCCGCCGAGCGGTCGCGCGCCGCCGGCGCACCGGTGGCCGTCGAGCATGCCGACGACCTCGGCTAGCCCGTCGCGCGCTTGCGGAACATCTCGGTGAGGACGACCTGGTCGATCCGGGCCTGTGTCGGCGGCGTGCGGCACTCCTCGGCGCCGAGCATGCACCGGTGGAAGTGCACGAGCTCGAGCTGGTAGGCCTCCTCGTACGACTCGAACCGCGCCGTCCGCCGCCCGCCGTCAGCCGCCGTGGTGACGGAGTAGACGCTCGGCGCCTGGCGCAGCCACGGCGACGGGATCGCAAGCGTCCGCACCGCGTCGGCGAAGTAGAGCCGGATCGACTCCTCGTACTCGTGCATGTCGAGGAGCTGGATCCACGCGCTGTCCCAGCGGGAGCCGTTCGAGAGCCGGGCCGAACCGGCGAGCGCCTGCCCGCCGGCCCAGGCGTCGCCCCCGGTGACCGTCGGCGGCAGCGGCTCGCCCATCCGCTCGAGCATCCCGTGCACCATGTTGACCTGGTGGATCAGGCTGCCGAGGAAGCCGCCCGAGAACGCCACGATCGAGTCCTCGTCGTCGACGCCCACCGCCTGCTTCACCTGGGCCGCCTCGTCGGCCCGTGTCTGCTCGATGACGTCGGCCCGCACGTCGGAGCCGCGCGCGAGATCCTCGGCACCGAAGTACGGGCCGAACTCGGGGTCGTGCATGAGCACGCTCACGTACCTGAGCCCATCGGCCGAGCCGGGCAGCTCGGCCACCAGTCGCTCGTACGAGCGGTCGAACCGGTTGTTGTAGCCGACCTGGACAACGCGCCCGGAGACGCGCTGGGCCTCGACGATCGCGTCGACATCCTCGAGCGAGATCGCGAGCGGCTTCTCGACGAACACGTCGAGTCCGGCGGCGAGCGCCTCGAGCACGATGCCCGCGTGCGTCGCGTTGGGCGTCCCGATCACGACGCCGTGGAGCCCCGGGTGGGCGATGGCCTCCGATGCGGTGGCGACCCGCTCGGGGATGCCGAACCGGTCGCCCACGCGCTCGCGCACCGTCCGGCTCGGGTCGGCGACGACGGCGAGCTCGAAGCGGTCGCGCAGAAGCGCCAGATGGGGAAGGTGCATCGCCTGGCTGATCAGGCCCGCGCCGATCACCCCCACCTTGCGGCGGTCGCTCATGACGGCCCCACGCTGGGCAACGGCAGCCGGGTCGGGCTGGGCAGGATCCGCTC
>JBOHBE010000356.1:0-2838 GCA_050698235.1 Gaiellales bacterium | reverse complement strand
GCGGGCTCAGATTGAACTGCCGCCGCGCCTCCCGCTCGGTCTGAGCGAGCAGCCGCGCTGCCTCTCGCGGATCGAGCCCGCCCTCGTCGGTCGCCGCCTTCTCGCTCGCGTCATGCGTACCGTTCATCTCGCTCCTCCGCTTCACTTTGTACTGCAAAGCTAGCATACTTTGCGGTGCAAAGTCAAGCGGGAGGCCGGCGTCCGATGCTCACTCCATCTCTTCTCGTCAGGCGCCCATCCCGTAGTGAGTGCGGACGAGCCGCTCGAGGCCGCGCGCAGCGAGCTTCGCGGCCGGCGCGAGGAACGTGACCTGCACGACGCCGGGAGCGCGGCCGATCTCGATGGCGCCCGTGATCGTCGCGCGGTTCTTCATCTCGGGGACCGTCGCGTCGAGCAGCGCCGCGGCCCGCTCGAGACCGTTCGTGACGGCGCTGTTCAGGTCGGGGCCCGTCCCGACGACCGAGATCGGAAGCGAGTCCTCGAGCGCCTCGACGCCGTTTCGGCGCGCCAGCTCCTCGGCCCGCGTCCGCTCCGCGCCGGTCAGCGGACGGGCGAGGAAGGGCAGGTCTTCCGCGATCGGAAGGACGATCGGCCCGTCGATCGTGAGCCCCTTCAGCACCTCGACTTGGAGCGTCACCGTGCCCGACACGTCGCATGTGTGCCCGGCGATCTCGCCGTCGCCCTGCATCGCATGCATGTCGCCGATGTAGATCCCGGCACCCGGGACCTTGACCGGGGCGATCACGACGGCGCCGGCCCGAGCTGCGTTGATGTCCATGTGCCCGTCGGTGCGGGCCTCGAGCTGGTCCGGCTCGACCGCGTGCGAGTGGGGCGCGCCGAGCAGGAACGCCCCGAAGTCGCCGGCGTTGTGCGAGTCGGGGAGGTCGACCGCGGGTGTCGTCCCGATCTGGCCCATGAACGGCTGCAGGCGCGTCGCCACCCCGACCAGGTCGTGGGGGGCAAACAGCAGGATCGGGTTCTGGGCCGAGTTCTCTGGCAGCGCGGCGTTGGCGTCGGCATCGCCGGCGATCTGCTCGGCGCGGTCCTTGCCCACAGTGACACCCACGCGCCATTCGTCGTCGAACGCGATCGTGTAGCCGTTCGTGAACGCAAACGGCGCGGCGGGGGCGCCGCAGTTCGCACACCGGACGCTGTCGGGGCCGATGCCCTCGATCACGGTGGCCTCGTCCTCCTGGCCGCACGATTCGCACACTTTCGCGCAGTAGGGGTCGCCGTTGAAGCGGCCCTCGATCATCCGGTCGTTGCCCGAGGCCGTGGCCAGCGACGTGACGGAGATGTCGCGGATGTGAATCGCGACCGCGTCGCCCACCTCGGCCCCTTCCACCTCCACGGGCAGGGTCACCTCGTGGCCGCCCCTGATCGACGGCGTTATCATCGGCCCCCAGCAGCCGGGCGCGGTGTTCGCGACGATGTGACCGCCGTCGCGCACCGGCCCGAGCGTCTCGGTGCTCGGCCCGATGATCCCGTCGCAGAACCGATCGACGAAGACCGTCTTCGAGCCCTCACGCGTCACAGGTCGCGCCTCGACAGCCATCTCCAACCTCCTTGGGAAGGGTCTACGAGGAAGCTATCACCACGCCGGTGGCCCGTCGTGGGCCCGCCGCCGGGCCACCGACGTCTCGCTCGGCCGGCGCACGTCCCAGGCCAGCCCGACGCGCTCGAGCCCGCGGATGACAAGGCCGGTCACGTCTGGATGGCGGCCCATGCCGTGGTATGCCATCGACGGGAAGGCGTGGTGGTTGTTGTGCCAGCCCTCGCCGAACGCGAGCGCGGCCACGAGCCAGTTGTTGCGGCTCTCGTCGCCCGTCGCGAACGGCTGCGAGCCGAATGCGTGGCACACCGAGTTCACCGCGAACATCGCCTGGTTGTGGACGGCGATGCGCACGATCCCGCCCCAAAGCAGGCCCCGCCAGCCGTCCACGGCCGCAGGCAGCACGAGCCCGAGGGCCAGCCAGACGAGCGCCGTGCGGTCGATCAGCATGACGATCGGATCGTCGAGCAGCCGGCCGCAGTACCGCTCGCGCTTGGCGGGGCTCACGGCGAGCATCCACCCGATGTGCGCGTGCAGGAAGCCGTCGGCGGGGCTGTGCGGATCGCCCTCGCGGTCGGAGTGGGCGTGGTGCTCGAGGTGGCGCGCCGCCCAGTCGACGGGCCGGCTCGGCACGGCCATCGCGCCGGCGGCGAGCGCGGTCGCCTTGATCCACGGCGTCGTCCGGAAGCTGCGGTGGGTCAGAAGGCGGTGATACCCGAGCGACGTCCCGAGGCCGGTGATGACCGAGAGGACGACCAGCAGCACCAGGTCGACGGGCGCCAGCGACTCGCGCCAGAGCGCCCACATCGCGTAGGCCAGCCCGACCAGCGGCCCGAGCACGAAGACGAGGATCCCCGTCCGCACCACCGCGCGCGGCAGCCTCGCCTCGAGCGCCTTCACGCCCGCCAGCCCCGCGAGCACGGCACCGACGGCGAAGGCGGCCGTCACGCGAACGCCCGCTCGCCTCGGAGCGCAACGAGGCCGACGGCCAGCGTGATCGGACCGACGAGGAGGTGGAAGACGTTCTCGCCGCGGTCGAGCTTCAAGCCCAGCGGATGGTGCACCGCCACGCCGAGGACCGCGAGTCCCGTGTAGAAGACACCGAACACGAGGGCCAGCCGGACGCAGCCGCGGTGGTCGAGGCCGCGCGCGAGGAGGACGACGATGGCGGCGCCCCAGACGACGTGGATCAGCGCGTGCCGCGGATCGGCGTTCGCAAACCGGTAGGGCATCCGGTCGCTGGCGTTCCCGCTGGCGTCGAGCGCCCACGAGGCAAGCCCCTGGGC